>JAKLPX010000130.1 GCA_022013635.1 Candidatus Delongbacteria bacterium | reverse complement strand
GCTCTGAAACAAGCCTTTTTTAATTGATATTTTTGTAAATCCTAGTAACCTAAATCAATCATAGCGTCTGCAACTTTTTTGAATCCTGCTATGTTTGAACCCTTTACATAGTTTACGAAATTGCCTTTTTTCTCTTTTCCGTATTTAACGCCTGCATCGTGAATATTTTTCATGATAATTTTCAATTTGGCATCAACTTCTTCTCTTGACCAAGAAAATTTCATTGAGTTTTGACTCATTTCGAGTCCGGAAGTTGCCACGCCGCCCGCGTTTGCCGCTTTTCCGGGAGCAAAAGCGATTTTTGCATGCAGAAACACTTCCACAGCTTCGGGTGTACAGCCCATATTTGAAGTTTCAACTATATATTTGCATCCATTATCAAGAAGTTTTTTAGCATCGTCGCCATTCAGCTCGTTTTGAATAGCGCATGGGAAGGCCATATCCGCTTTTACTTCCCAGGGTCTTTTGCCTGCAAAGAATTTGGCGTTCGGGAATTTTTTTGCGTAAGGAGCTACTATATCGTTGTTTGACGATCTTAATTCAAGTAAATAATCGAATTTTTCTTGCGTGTTCACACCGTCTACATCGTAAATATATCCGTCAGGTCCGGAAATCGTAATGATTTTTGCGCCTAATTCGGTAGCTTTTATTACAGTTCCCCAGGTGACATTACCGAAACCTGAACATACTATAGTTTTACCTTTCATTGCATCTTTTTTGTATTTCAACATTTCGTCTGCATAGTAAACCGAGCCGAATCCTGTAGCTTCCGGTCTGACTAAAGAACCGCCCCAATTTAAACCTTTACCGGTCAATACGCCTGTGTTCTCGTTTCTTAATCTTTTATATTGACCGTACATATAACCGATCTCTCTGCCGCCTACTCCGATGTCTCCTGCCGGAACATCTGTTTCAGGTCCGATATATTTTTGAAGTTCAGTCATAAACGATCTGCAGAATCTCAATATCTCGTTGTCTGATTTACCTTTGGGATTAAAATCCGATCCGCCTTTTCCGCCGCCCATAGGGAGAGTAGTCAAGCTGTTCTTAAACATTTGTTCAAATCCCAGAAATTTCAAACCGCCAAGGGTTACGCTTGGGTGAAATCTTAAACCGCCTTTGTAAGGACCGATAGCATTATTGAATTGAATTCGATATCCTTTGTTAATCTGAACATCGCCGTTATCGTCTTCCCATTCAACTTTAAACATGAAAACTCTGTCCGGTTCAGTGATTCTGTCAAGGATCTTTGCTTTTAAGTAAGCGGGATTTTCATTGACCATGTCAATAACCGATTCAACAACTTCCCTTGCTGCCTGAATAAACTCCGGTTGAGCTGGGTTTTTTCTTTCTAGTTCTGCCATGAATCTGTCGATGTTGTACATCTTTGCCTCACAATTTTATAATTTTATTCCAAGTGCCGTTATTTTTTTCACAACACCCCATATTTCGTCACAAATATATATTCCGGATTATTTTCGGTCAAGTAAAATTTTATCAATAATTTAATAATGGAATTCATTTTCATGAAAGTTGTACTGTTATTGGAATAAAAAAAGCGACTTCTAAGTCGCTTTTCCCGTGCGGGTAAAGGGATTTGAACCCCCACACCAAAAGGCACCAGATCCTAAGTCTGGCGTGTCTGCCAGTTCCACCATACCCGCAAACCAGCGCAAATATAGACATTTGAGAATTTTTTGTCAAGTTTTTTTTCAACGATATAATTAAATTGCATTTGTAAAAAATATAACTTAAATTATATTGCCGATACAGTTCGGTAAAAATGAAAACTGAAGTGGAGGTTAATATGCTCGATAAAGTGAATCAACTTCTCGCGAAGATAGGATTATTGAAAAAGGGCGGCGGCGAAGAAAAGATTATTAAGAGAAAAGAAAAAGGTCTGATGACCGCAAGAGAAAGAATTGAAGAACTTTTGGATAAAAACACATTTAATGAAATGGACCTTTTTGTTGAGCATCAGGGAAGGGATTTCGGTCAGGAAAAATTAAAGCTTGCAGGAGATGCTGTCGTTACCGGTTTCGGTAATATTGATGGTCGCCCTGTATGTATTTTCGCTCAGGACTTTACGGTTCAGGGAGGAACTTTAGGTAGAATGACCGCCTCAAAAATCACAAAAGTCATGGATATCGCATCCAATATGGGAATCCCCGTCATAGGTATTAACGATTCCGGCGGCGCGAGGATTCAAGAAGGCGTTGATTCTCTTGCCGGTTACGGGGAGATTTTCTATAGAAATACCATTAATAGCGGTAAAATACCTCAGATATCCGTTATAATGGGACCTTGCGCAGGCGGAGCGGTTTATTCTCCCGCAATAACTGATTTTGTATTTATGGTTGATAAATTATCTCAGATGTTTATTACCGGACCGAAAGTCATTGAATCTGTCCTAAAGGAAAAAATTGATGCCGAAAGTCTTGGTGGAGCGAGAGTTCACAATGAAATTACCGGAAATGCCCACTTTTTTGCCGAATCTGAAATTGAAGCTATAACTCAGATCAAGGAATTGTTAAGTTTTTTACCATCTTCCTGGAATAAACCTTTACCTGAAACAAAACCTCATCCTCCGAAAAGCAAGAAAAAGATCGAAGATATCATGCCGAATGATTCAAGATACGCTTACGACATGAAGGATCTGATCGAAATTCTCGTTGACGAATCTTATTTCTTCGAAGTTCAGAAAATGTTTGCGCCGAACATTACTGTCGGGTTTGCCAGAATGGACGGAAAACCTATAGGTATTGTTGCAAACAACCCGAAATATTTAGCGGGAGTTCTTGATGTAGATTCAAGCGACAAGGCGGCAAGATTCGTTCGTTTCTGCGATTCTTTTAATATTCCTATTCTGACATTAGTTGATTTACCAGGTTATTTACCGGGAATAGATCAGGAACATTACGGCGTTATCAGACATGGCGCCAAATTGCTGTTTGCATACTCAGAAGCAACTGTTCCGACAGTAACCGTGATAATAAGAAAAGCCTACGGCGGCGGATACATCGCCATGGCTTCAAAACATTTGAGAACAGACTTTGTTTATGCATGGCCAACTGCGGAAATCGCTGTTATGGGTCCTGAAGGTGCTTGTAATATAATTTTTTCAAAAGAGATTTCAGAATCCGCAGATCCTGATGCCCTAAGAAAATCAAAAATAAATGAATACAAAGAAAAATATTCTAATCCATATAACGCTGCATCTAAAGCTTATGTTGATGCTATTATTACACCTGAAGAGACAAGAGATAAGATTATTACATCTTTTGAGCTTGGGAAAAATAAAGACATTCCTAAAAAACAGCATAAGCATGATTCGATACCGTTATAAATTAAGTATTTTATAAGGACATCCCATGGAAGATTATATCATAATAGACGGCGTAAAATACTTTACCAGCCCTACAAAAAAAAGCTTATTGAGTATGAGTTCTGTTTCAAAGCTTAAAAAAAACGAAATTAGAGCTTTTATTCCGGGTCAGATTCTAAAAGTATTTGTCAAAAAGGGTAAAAAAGTTAAAGCAAATAAGAATTTACTGACTTTTGAAGCTATGAAAATGATTAATGAAGTTTCGGTAGAATCTGATATTATCATAGAAGAAGTATTTGTTAAAGCCGGCGATGCTGTAGAAAAAAATCAGCTGCTGATAAAATATAAATTAAAACCAAAAAAATAATTTACGCACTTTGTTTATGGAATTAATGTCGCCGGCGGGAAATAAAGAAGCTTTTTTTGCCGCCGTGGAAAACGGTCCAGACTCGATTTATCTTGGATTAAGTTTATTTAATGCACGAAGACCTGCAAAGAATTTCTCTTTTGAGGAATTACCTGAATTAATAGAATTTGCCCATTCAAAGAATGTAAAGATATACATTACCCTTAATATTGATCTTAAAAATTATGAATTGCCTGATGCTGCGAGAGTTTTGATGTTTTTATCGGAAGTTAAAGCTGATGCCGTAATTGTTAAAGATATAGCTGTGATCTACCTGATAAAAAAGTATTTTCCTGATCTGGAATTCCATTTGAGCACTCAATTCGGAATATCGAATTCTTACGGAATAAAACAGGCAAATGAACTTGGCGCTTCAAGGGCTGTTCTAGCGAGAGAACTTAATTATGATGAGATCAAAATTCTGAACAAGCCTGATTTTCCTAAGCGGGAGTTATTCGTTCAGGGCTCGATGTGCTTTTCCTTCTCAGGAAAATGCCTTATGTCAAGCTGGTTCGGCGGTAAATCCGCGAACAGAGGTTCTTGCCAGGCTCCATGCAGATTCAAATTCTCTCAAAATAATTCAGAAGAATTTAATTCACCTTTTTCTATGAAAGATTTGAATCTTACTGAAAGATTGAATGAGCTGAACGAACAAGGTATTTCCGCTTTGAAGATCGAGGGCAGACTGAAAAGTGCCGAATGGGTCGGAGAGATCACGAAAATATACAGAGATCTTCTTGACGGAAAAATAGCAGACATGGAGAAGATTAAATTATATTCAGGCAGAGAACAGGGAGAAGGATATTACGGCGGTACAGCAAATTTGATCGCCGATAAGAATTTCAGCTATATTAAAACGGAAGCTAAAATTGAAACAGAAGCAATTCAGCAGGTCGGTCAAAATAAGTATAACTTAAAGATCACAATTTTAGAAGATAGTATTAAATTTGACATATTGACAGATATCGAAAATGCAGAATTATCAGTTAAACTGAAAAGTGTTAAAAACGATAAAAGAGGAATATTCATATCTGAACTTGAGGGTCGTCTGACTGATGTTTCATACGGCAATCTTTTCCTGAATAAATTCGATCTTAATGAAGATATTATGATCTCAAAATCACAGCTAAAAAATATAATTTCTGATCTTGGTTCGATCATAGCTCCGATCAGCAGAAAAGAAAAGAAATTTCTGAAAAACATAAAACTTCCGTCTGAAATCGAGAATGATCTGAACAGTTTCTCGCCTGACGCAAATAACTCGCTTGAAATAAACTTCGCAAACGCAAAAACATTAAAAATATATGCCGATGATATTGATTCAATCTTCGGAGGTATTTCAAATTCATCTGCCGGGAAAGTAATCGTGTGCGAAGTTTCTAAAAAACATATAGCTTCGATTATAGCACTTTCCAAAAAGATACCGGTTGAAATATCCCTCTTCCCTATTCTTTTTGAAGATGATCTTAATGAAGCCACAGAAATTATACATACTTTGAGCGATGTTAAGAATATTTCTTATGAAATTAACGATATCGGTCATCTCGAATTGCTAAAGAACACTAAGTACATAAAAAACTGTGGTTCGAGTTTTCCGCCGTATAATTCAACAGCCGTAAAAGTTTTGAAAAACCTAGGTTTGAACACAGTACATATTCCATTTGAAGCGGATAAGGAAGTTCTCGACGGACTAAAATATTCTTCGCTCCCATTAAGAATGACTATCTACTCTAAAATACCTTTATTTTATTCGAGAGCGGAATCTGACAACTTCAATGCCAAAAATACCTTTTCCGACCGGAATGGCTTCAAATTCGCTGTAAGAAAATACAACGATATTAGCATATTCCTTTCAGAAGATTACTTTACGATTCTAGGAACTGACCTGTTTTTTATCAAAGCAAGCGAGTTTATAATTGACTTATCAGGCGAAACTGATATTCTGAATAAATTTGAAGTTCTCAAAAAAGATCCTTCCAAATTTCCCGGATCGAATTTCAATCTCAACCGCAGACTTCACTAATGGATTATTCCAGAATAATTAACAGAATCGGCGATCACTGGGAGAATAAATTCGGTAAAAAGATCTTCAAGCTTAACTTTCACGGTAATTTCACATGCCCGAATCTTGATGGTACCATCAGCAGCAATGGTTGCATTTATTGTAGTATGAAATCTCTCGAACCGTTCATTGACCTTGACGAGAACAATCAGATCGAAGATCACATAAAATATCTTAAAGAACGCAACGGAGCCGAAGCCTTTATAGCTTACTTTCAGGATTATTCTTCTACCTATCCTTCCGGCAGAATAAAAGACAGGCTGAGTTATTTGAAAGAACTTTACACAAAAGCAGTCTCTCATCCCGATGTTGTCGGGATTTCTGTCTCGACAAGACCAGACACAATTACTTCAAAAGAACTTGATTTATTAAAATCATTGAACACCGATGTAACGATCGAATTAGGACTTCAAAGCATCAATGAAAAAGACCTGAAATGGATAGGCAGAGGTCACACCGTTGAACAATTCACAGATGCTGTTGAACTTATTTTTTCTTACGGATTTGACATCGTCGCACACATTATCCTCGGTCTTCCGAATGAAACCGATCATGGCATCTTTGAGCTTGCAGAATTCATCAATACAAATAAAATCAGCGGACTTAAAATACATCAACTCATGGTGCTCAAAGGAACGAGGCTCGAAGAACTTTATACTCAAAATAAGGCTCCCGATATCCTAACCGATAGCGAATATTTCAGACGACTCGGCTTACTTATAAGCAACCTGAAAAAAGACATAGTTATTCACAGACTTTACGCAGATGCTCCCAAAAAAGATCTTATTGCTCCCCTCTGGTGTTCCAATAAAACAGGCTTGCAGGATAAGATATTCAAATATTTTATTGATAACGGTATCAGACAGGGAAACTCTCTAAAGCATCTTTAGAAGCTTCTTTTTATCTCTATAATTTCTGACGATATGTACTTCCTTCGAACTCTGTGCTTGTTCAATCTTGTTATAAATACCTGACCGATGATCCCGATTAAAATTCCATATCCATTTAAAAAATTCAAAATCAAATCTCTCGTCACAACCTTCAGTAATATCAGTTCTTTTCTTTTTAAATAACTTCCCTTTAAACATCCTTACGAAAGCATTATGCAGGCATCTGTACCTCGAAAAATCGAAGTAAATAACAGTATCTGCTCTTTCAATTCT
>JAKLPX010000129.1 GCA_022013635.1 Candidatus Delongbacteria bacterium | reverse complement strand
CAATCGTATCATTAAGAGAATATCCGACAAGTGTTAATATTCCTGCAATTACAGAAAGAGAGATTTCTAAATCAAAAAAGTATCCTAGAATTGAAAGTATTCCTATGGTTATTAAAACATCGTGAAAAAGAGCCACAATTGCAGCTATTCCGTACCTGAACTTAAATTTGATTGTTATGTATATCAAAATAAAAAGCAAAGACCAGAATATTGCCTTCAATGTTGAACCCTTCAATTCATTACCTACTTTAGGGCCTATGCTCGAAGCTTGCCTTACTTCATAAGCATCAGTGCCGAATTTATTATTTAGAATTGTTGTTACTTCTTTCTCAATTTCTTTTACATCTTTATCCATAGTTTCAAGCTTTAAAACCAGTTCTGTACCGAAATCATCAGTTCCGGTATTGCTGTCGCTGAACTCTTGGATTTCAATAGAACTAAGATTTGTGCTCGAGAATGCACTCCTGATATCTGCAATATTAACTTTTTCATAAAATCCGGCATGCATTAAATAACCGCCGTTAAATTCTATATTATAGTTTAAACCGCCTTGGAACAATATGAATATAAAGCCAAGAACTATAGTCGCAACAGAACATAATAAAGCTAATCTGATCTTCCCAACAAAATCTATATTTTTTCTTTCTGACATTTTCTACTCCTAAGAATTTGAAATTTGAGCTGATTTATATACTTATAGATTTAGCATTCTTCTTCATGGATAGATCGGTAAATAGCCTTGCGACTACTACAGCAGTGTACATATTCCATAATATACCTATCATTAGTGTCAATGCAAATCCGTTCACAGGTCCTGTTCCAAATTGATACAGCGTAATACCCGCAATAAATGTTGTTAAGTTTGAATCGAAAATTGTAGTAAATGCTCTTTCGTATCCCGCATTAAGAGCAGATAATAATGTATTTCTTGCTTTTAACTCTTCTTTTATTCTCTCAAAAATAATAATATTCGCATCAACGGCCATACCTATAGTTAAAACAATACCTGCGATACCCGGTAATGTCAGAGTAGCTTTGAAATAGCTAAGCGTAGCCAGAGTAAAAATCGTATTAAGAATTAGTGCTATCGAAGAAAATACACCACTCCGTTTATACCAGAAAATCATAAACAGGATAACTAATACTGCACCTATTAATGAAGCAGTAACGCCACTCTTTATAGAATCGCTTCCGAGAGATGGTCCGATTATTCTTTTTTCCATAATTTCAAGAGGTGCTTCAAGCGCACCGGCTTTAAGAACAATTGCTAAATCTCTTGCTTCATCAGCCGTTCCGCCGCCTAAAGTTATCACGCCCCTTCCATTAGGAATTCTAACCTGAATATTCGGAGCCATGAAAAGTTTTTTATCAAGAATTATGGCAAGCCTTTTACCGACATTCTTACCTGTAACTTCCGCAAATATTCTTCCGCCTTCTCTGTCAAGTTCAAAAGGAACTTCCCATCCTCCGCTGGCAGAATTCTCGCCGGCTAATGCTGCGTTGGCTTCAATGATTGAAGTGCCGTCCAAAACCGCTTTCTTTTCAACAAGAAGAACTTCATGGAATGATTCATTATTATATACATCAGGTTTATTTTTCCAGATAAATTCGTAGTTACCGAGAATATCTCTAACATTATCATTTTTAAGTATTTCGACTACTTTTAATCTGTTTTGTTCTTTAACCAAAACCTCGCCTCTTCTACCGCCTACCAAAAGAGATTTAAAAGGATTGTTTTTTGCCAATTCCTCGTCAGTTTGCAAAGCTGCAGTAGAGTCTTTTACTGTACCATTGTCTGAAAAAAGTTTAGTTACATCTGTGGCATCTAGGCTGTCAGAATTAGCTGCTGCTTCTAAAGCGTCAGCCGATGCCGGTTCATTCTTTAACGAATCGGTTTTAACTGTGGAACCGTTCATAAGATTCTTATTTTTCAATATAACATCTATATCATTTATTTTTTGCTGTAAAATCTCATTGTCAGCTACAATTTTAAATTCTAGAAATGCCGCTTGATTTACAAGGTTTGTGGCTCTCTCTTCATCTTTTACGCCGGGAAGTTCTACAATTATACGGTGTTTTCCTCTGGGTTGAACTGACGGCTCTGCAATTCCGAATTGGTCAATTCTGTTCCTTAATACTTCAAGCGTTGTTACTATTCCTTTTCTCGCCGCACTGTCTAAAGAAGCCAGAATTATTTTGTCCGAATCTCCTGATTTTCCAAAGTAATTGTTTAATGAAACATTTTTTTCAGAAAAAGCGTTTTGAATTTCCTCGAAATACCTTTCTTTATCATTTCCGGATCTGGATTTGGCTGTCGCCAAAATATCTTCAAGCTGTTTATCTTTTTTCAATGCCTTGTTTTTCAAAAGCTGATCGTAATCAATTTCCAAAACAAGATGCATACCTCCCTGTAAATCCAAACCTAAAGAAAGGCTTTTAAGGTTTTGCTTTTCAAATTGATCGAGTTTTAGAATCTCATCTTCGGATATTGAAAGATATTCAGCTTTGTCGCCGAAGTCATTGATTAATTTTTTTTCCGGCCCTGTGATATTCTCGCCTTTGTCTTTTTTTGCAATCGCCTTAATAAGCTCTGTTTTAACTTTGATTTTATCAATGGCGGCTTTCTCTGAAGAGAAATAAGTTTGATAAGTTGGAATCAGCGAATATATTGCCCAAGAAAACAAAATCGCGAAGATAATCCATCTAACCATATTGTTGCGTTCTTTCATAAAGAATTAAACCTCCGTACTTGTAAGAAATAGCATTCTTTTCTTCGGAATAAAAGCTTATATGCTAAATTTCCGAAAGGGTAAATATAAATCTTAGCTTTATAATTGTCAACTGAATAATTTGCGCAAAATTAAGAATTTATTGCTTGACAACAAAGTTTCTTTAAATTATATTTGCAAGTTCTAAAATTAAAGAATTGCGGAGCACTCATAATGTACGCGGTAATCGAAATATCAGGAAAGCAGCAAATCATCAGACAAGATGAAATAATAAAGGTTGACAGATTAGATGCAAATGCAGGAGATAATGTTACGATAACTAGAGTATTGGCATTAGGAGAGGGAGAAAATTTAAAATTTGGAAATCCTTTCGTAGCAGGCGCATCGGTAGTTTTCGAAGTTCTTGAAAACAAAAAAGACAAAAAAGTCATAGTTTTCAAAAAGAAAAGAAGAAAACGCTATGAAGTTAAAAGAGGACACAGACAGCATCTGTCTGTTGTGAAAGTTAAGCAGATCAATATTAATTGAAATAAGAGGTCAACATGGCTCATAAGAAGGGAGTCGGAAGTTCCAGGAACGGACGGGACAGCAATCCTCAGATGCTTGGCGTGAAATTGTTCGGCGGACAATTGGCTCAAGCCGGCTCTATTATCGTAAGGCAAAGAGGCACGAAATATCACCCCGGTCTGAATGTAGGTGTCGGTAAAGACCACACCTTGTTTGCTCTTGAAACAGGCAAAGTGAAATTCCTCACTAAGTCCAAAGGAAGAAAGTTTGTAGCTATAGAAACTGAATAGTTTTAACACAGTTAAGACTATTTTTTTATATCAAAATGAAAAATCATTTTTTAAATATTGTGCTTTATCAACCTGAGATTCCATATAATTCCGGGAATATCGGGCGTCTATGCGTAGGTTTAAATTCAAAATTGCATTTGATAGAGCCATTAGGTTTTAAAATAACGGATAAAATGATAAAAAGAGCCGGTCTGGATTACTGGGACAAACTGGATTATGAAATTTATCGTTCAATTGATGATTTTTTTGAAAAGAATTCAAATCCGAATTTTTATTTTTTTACAACAAAGGCGTCAAAAGTATATTTCGATGTTAAAATGTCGGAAGGAGATTTTTTGATTTTTGGGAAGGAATCGGGTGGACTGCCGGATTTTTTTCATAATAAATTCAGAGATAAAGGTTTAAGAATTCCAATGTCTGATCAAATTCGTTCTATTAATTTATGTAATTCAGTTGCAATAATTATGTACGAGGCATATAGGCAAAATCTAAAATTATTTGAATAAAAAAAAAAAAAACGCTTGTTCATTTGAAAATTAGTGTATATATTTACTCTGTGATTCAGGATTTTAGCTTGAACAGGCTTAGAAGGTTTGTTTTGGCTATTGAATTAAATGAAAGTTGCGGTAATAAATATGAAATTAAAAAAATAGGAATTTGAAGGAGGATTAAAATGGGAATAAAAGGAACCATGTTCAGGATGTTCATAATTGCGATTATGGTGTTTTTTGCATCCGTCAGCGCTGAAATTAAAACTCGATCAATTGATGTGTCGCCTTTTATTGGCGCATATTTTTTCGAGAATAATATGCCTATCAATCTTGATAACAGGATGCATATCGGCTGCAGACTCGGATATAATCTAACGGGAAACTGGGGTATCGAGGCTACTGGCGGTTATGTCAGCACGGAAACATATAATGATTTTTTGACCCCGAACGGATGGATGCTTTACAAAGACACGGAAGTTGATTTTTGGACATTCCATCTTGATATGCTGTATCACTTTTTCCCTGATGAACAAGTGAATCCGTATATAGCTGTAGGAGGCGGAGCATTTAATATAGATGCGCATACTTTCGACAGCGATATAGATCCGTTATTCAATTACGGTGTAGGTATAAAATATTTTCTTGCCGAGTGGGTTGCTTTCAGGGTTGACATAAGGCACCTTGTAGCTATTGATGAGCTTGATAATTTTGACAGTGCCGACAAAAATCTGCACAGCAATTTAACTTATGATGTAGGTTTAAACTTTTCTCTATGGGGAAAAAGTTCCGACATAGACAAAGACGGAATACCTAATAAAGTTGACAAATGCCCTAATGAAGCCGAAGATAAAGACGGATTCGAAGACGAAGACGGATGTCCCGATCTGGATAACGACAGAGACGGAATTCCGGATATAAAAGATAAATGTCCCAATGAAGCCGAAGATAAGGACGGATTCGAAGATCAAGACGGATGCCCTGATTTGGATAACGATAAGGATGGGGTTTTAGACAAAGACGACAAATGCCCTAATCTGTTCGGCTCAAAAGAATATTACGGATGCCCTGACAGAGACGGCGATGGAATTTACGACAATGTTGATAAATGTCCTGACGAAGCCGAAGATAAAGACGGATTTGAAGACGAAGACGGATGCCCTGATTTGGATAACGATAAAGACGGCATCTTGGACAAAGACGACAAATGTCCGGATCAGGCAGAGACATTCAACGGATTGGATGATGAAGACGGCTGCCCTGATGCAATCATTTTGAAGAAAGACGAAACTATAAGCTTGGACAATGTTTATTTTAAATCAGGAAAAGCCGACATAGTTGATACTTCATTTGCCGCTCTAGATAAAGTAAAAAGAATATTTGTTGATAACCCGGGAATCGTAATTCAAGTTGAAGGTCATACCGACAGCCAAGGTTCCGCCGCATCAAATAAGACTTTGTCTAAAAGAAGAGCTGAAACTGTTATGAAATATTTGGTTGAAAAACTCGGAATTCCTCAAAATCAATTAACTGCAATAGGATTCGGAGAGGAAAAACCGATTGCAGACAATAGAACGAATGAAGGCAGGTCAAAAAACAGAAGAATCGAATTCAGAGTAATGAAATAAGGAAATTAAATAATCAGAAAAAGGCTACGGATTCCGTAGCCTTTTTTATTT
>JAKLPX010000128.1 GCA_022013635.1 Candidatus Delongbacteria bacterium | reverse complement strand
TCCTCATTTTTCAATTTTGGTATAATATAAACAAATATTATCAAAAAGTCTGGAAATTGATAAAAAATGTTTTACTCTACTCTCCTTATTACGCGGAAGCCGATGCCGTCGAAGTTGCTGTAGGCAGGGGAGCCGGTGCCAGGGCGAAATGCAACCTTACAGTAGTAGGCATCAAAGTCCCAACCGCCGCCCCGTAGTACATGGTAGGAACCAGAACTAGTGCCTGTAGGATTAGTCTGAGCTCCGTTTGGATAATCACCGTTCCAGTCGCTGCACCATTCCCAAACATTGCCGCTCATGTCGTAAATGCCAAGTTCATTCGGCTTCTTAGCGGCTACAGGATGAGTTGTTCTTCCTGAATTTGAAGTGTACCAAGTCACTTCCTCTATGTTAACGCTACCAGAATATTCGTATCCTCTGCTGATACTTCCGCCTCTCGCAGCATATTCCCATTCAGCCTCTGTTGGTAGCCGGTATGTAACGCCGTCTTTTTGGCTTAATTTTCTGCAAAATTCAACTGCATCATTCCATGTAACTGATTCAACAGGTAAATTATCCGCTTTAAAACGGCTCGGATTTTCACCCATTACCGCCTGATACTGTGCCTGTGTTATTTCTGTTTTGCCTATGTAAAAATCGCTTAAAGTAACATTGTGCATAGGTTTTTTATCGCTCTTTGTGTCGCACATCTGGAATGTTCCGCCTTCAACATAAATCATTTCCCCGAGTGTTTTAGGAATAAAAAGCATCTTATATTTTCTGGCAAGATTTAGATCTTTTTGTATCCTCGCGTAGTCCGCCCACTTTTTTTTGAAGCCGTCAAGATATTTTTCTTTGAGTTCATCGCTCAGTGAGGAAGTTTGCATTTCTTCCATGTCTTTTATATCTTTCTCGAACTGCGGTTTCAAAGTTTCTAGCTCTGCCTGCTTCTGACCTTTTGATTCTTTTATTTTCTGGTAAACAGGCTCGAGTAAAGGCAGGATTTTCTGTTTTACTTCAGGATACTTCGATGCGTTGACTTCATCTCTTAGATTTTCAAGCTTTTCGTGTTTTGCGAAAATATCTTCAGTCTTATCGAGATCGGCTATGACGGTATTGTATTTTGATTTTAGTTCGTTAAAGATTTTTTCTTTATCTTTTGCTTCGGTGGCTTTTCTTTGCTCTTCAGCTTTTGCTTTATTTATTTCATCTTCCTGAGCCATTGCAAGTTTCCAGCTTGAAAGGTCGGTATCGTCAACTTTAATCGTTTTATCTTGAACGACTTTGGGCTGATAAACGGGAAGTTCTTCCTTTAAATACTCTTTGTTTTCGGTGAACTTCTTTATTTTCTCAAGCTCTGCTTTCTCGTCGTACTGAAATATCGGCTTTGCGCCTTCTTTCTTTTGCTCTTGAACTACTTTTTCTGCGTTGTACCTGAATAGCATGAACGGTTCATAGGTTATACCGCCTTCGGTCTGATAGACAGGATTCATAGAAGGAAGTCCCTGCGATCTTGTGTAGTCACCAAGTCTGTTGTCAGCAAACTGGACAAGGTCTTCTATTGTAATAACACCATCTTTAGACATATCAATATCCATAGCGGAATTGGGAGAATCAAGCAAGTATGTCATGTAATAAGTGAAAGCCCCTTTGTTCTTGTCTTTTCTCTCAAAAGACTGCTGACCTTCGCTTGCGGCGTAAATAGTTTTAACTATAGTTTTATCGGATTTTTCTGATGGAGTAACAGGTTCAGTCCCTATCGTTGAAGAAACTTTAATACCTTTACCGGTATTCATTTTTGCAGATATTTTTTCTCCAGTCCCTTTGCCTTCTTTCTTTACGAAGTTGCGGCAAGCATCAACTATAAGCACTACTTCGGATGGGCTTTTTTCCTTTAAAATCTGCTTTATATCCTCAACAGAAATACTACCATACTTTTCAGGATTGTCGATATTGCCGTCTGCTCCGAGAAGATAGTTTTTTCCATCAGAACCACCAATTCCATGTCCTGAAAAAAAGAAAACAACTTCGTCGCCTTTCTGTATTCCTCTTGCAAATGCTGTTACATTCGAAAAAAGATCTGAAGCAGTAAGCATTTCGCCGTAGCTTGCATCTTTCAAAGCCCAGATATGGTCATCTTCGAATCCGCCCTGCTCGAGGAGTTCTTTCATTGCGTCCACATCGCCGTGACAGGCTTCGAGCGAAGCAAAAGCTTTATAGTTCTGAACGCCGACGAGCATCGCCGTACGTTTTGCGTATGATAAGTTTAACAGTAGTGCTAGTACTAGAATGAACAAAACTTTACTTTTCATAAAAAACATCTCCTTTTAGATTAAACACCTAATTGCAGAAAGATAATCCCATTTATTGTATTCTCAAAGATTTTAATTATCATTTTCTACCTAATTATTTCGAACTCAGATACTTGGCTCAATGGTCTTTTCTCCTGTCTTCAAATTGCGATGTCCTACAACGGTCATGGCTAAAAACCCGTGCAATATTATTCCCCTGCATGGTTTTAGCCAATGTTAACGGCTGTGTGTAATTCCACAGGGCTTCATAGTCTCAACGAAGAATTTTAAGATTTTATGAACAAAAATACAAGTTATTTTTCTTGCTTTCCAGTATTTGCGTGTTTATTTTACATCCGTACGAGTGAAGTTTTGGAAAGTAACGAATACGAGAGGTAAAGTTGTCACTGCAAACAATAAATAATATTATTACCGCAATACCGCAATACCGCAATACCGCAATACCGCAATACCGCAATACCGCAATACCGCAATACCGCAATACCGCAATGAAGAACAGCGAAAAATATCAGAGAGTGTGAATATCTTGAATTCGGATAAAGAAAATAACTTTTTATAAAAATTGGAGGAACGAAAGATGAAAAAGTGGATCGTGCTATTTATCGCAATGACATTTATAGGGCTAATTTTCTGGTCATGCTCAGATGATGAAAAAACAACAGCACCCACAGATGATTCTCAAAAAGTAAATGTAACAGCAACTGAAGATAAGATTGTTGAATACAATAACGATTTTCTGATTTTTATACCAGCTGGTACATTTGATGAAAATGTTGAATTCACGGTGAAGAAAAAAGATAATATAACTGGATATGAGTTTTCCGGTTATGAGCAACTTGGGCAGGTGTACGAGATTTTACACAACGGCCTTGATTTCAACAACAGTGTTGACATTTCTTTCAGTATAGAGAGCTCACTCGACACAAATAATGTTTTTATCGGCAGATATGATGGAAACAGCTGGCAGAAATTGGAGACGAAGTTTAACTATGAAACAAATAAAATTACCGCCGAAACACCAGGATTCAGTTTGTTTTCCTTATTTTATGGAAGTACGCCAAAAATTACGGGGCCTTATGCAAGTCCGACGGAATATTCTGGAATATTATCGGGATATTCATTTTCGGAAGACTTAATTTTTAAAGCTGAACTTACCGATGAAGAAATAACTCTCGAGAGTATTGACATCGAAATATCTATTCAAAGTTTTATGTCTAACGCAATAAACACGATGGTGGATTATGCAAATGTAAACTTTCAAGGTTATAATGTTTTAATCGCACCTTCTGCAACAAATGCAAATATTGTCACTCGTTTTAGAATGAATAGATCCGTTAATGACTTCAATTTTACCATTACCGCTGAAATACTAACAGGATTTCATCAAATACAGAACATAAATTCTGTTAAAGCGAAATTATACGCAACTGAAACGAATGGCGATATTTCTGTTTCGAATGAAATAACAGTAAATATTATAGAGACAGCAAAACCGAATGTAGAATTATTAACCCCTGAGAATCAAATTATTGATATCAGTCCTTTGATTAAATTTATTTACGACTCAAGCAATCTTACTTCTGATCAGGCTGCTCATTATACCTACTATAAAATCGTAATAGATAATACAGACGAACCCTTCGATGCTTGGAGTAAAACATACTCATACAGTGATGATGATCAATTACTGGGCATCCCGGGTCAACAGACAAGAGAACATCAGGTAACAAAAGACCTGGAAATAGGAAAAAGGTACTGGTGGCAGGTTAGAGTATCAACAAGTAATGATTTTGATTATGAAGATAATCCGGAAGTAGTATGTTCTGAAATAAGAAGTTTTACAGTTGTAGCCAATAATCCGCCGGTAATAAACAGCCTGACAGCATCGGCTACATCTGTACAGCAGGGTGGAACTGTGAATTTGAGCTGTAGTGCTTCAGATGCTGACGGTGATGCTCTTACTTATACATGGACAAAGACTGGCGGAACGCTTTCAACGACCACAGGAATAAGTCCGGTTTGGACGGCTCCGACCACTGTTGGAACTTATACAGTTAC
>JAKLPX010000001.1 GCA_022013635.1 Candidatus Delongbacteria bacterium | reverse complement strand
GCTCAGGATATATTCCCCGTAAACTGCATAAATCTAATTTCGTACATATAGCCAATGTTATGATTTGTTGCAACTTAACTACGCTTCTCTAACTAGACTAATTATGCCTATCTATCTGAAATGTCCGCCTCTTCAAACAAGAATTCTTCCTTCTTAACTGCATTAACAGCTACTACATAGTAAAAATATTTATTACCGGCAATCGTCTTTTCCCATTTTCTACTCTCGGTAAATGTGCCTGTTGTATCTTCTGTAAATGTGCCATACGGATCAGTTGAAGAATATACTTTGTATCCAGTAGCTCCGTCAACTATGTCCCATGTTATCGAAATAGTCGTGCTTGTCGGTTTGGCAATTACTACATTCACAGGCGCGGCTAATACGCCACCGCCAATAGCCCAAGTTATAGCGTGCCCACCGGAAACGGTTTCATTACCAACACTGTCCGTAATCTTGAATGATATTGAGCCTGCACACTCATGATCTTTTGCGGGAATTGTGCCTGTGTAGTTAAACGAACCTTTGACAGGGTATAATGTTAACGACCCACTACTTCCGTCAATCGTATAATTAGCAGTTACACTGCTTATGCCTGAATTGTCATTAAATCCGATATTCAGATTCATATCCTCGTCAATATCGGCAGTATTACCGGCTATGAAATCAATGTTAGGACATTCCATATCTGGTATTGAATAAACCAGAACATTATCAACAAGATAAGTAGTAGAGTATGGAAAGCCTGTAATTCCTTTAGTGTATAAATGGTTCCAATGTAATTTGATCGTCTGACCTGCGAAGCTACTCAGATCGTAAACAATATTAGTCCATCCTCCGTTAATAGGTCCAAGCATTTGAGTTGTTGTCAGTGGTGTTCCGGCGACGTTGCATACATCATAATAAAGATAGCTTTCCGGTGAATTAGTTCTGGAATAATATAATTTGTATTCAAGCCTTGTCTCAATGTTCGGATCATCAGGTATCGTAAAAGCGGGCGACCAAAGCTGATATGTAAATGAAGTAGAATTTGTGGAGTATGTTTTCGCACCTTTATTTGGAAAATTACCCGGTTCTGGTCCTCTAACCCAGCCAAGAGATGTTTGAGGTGGTGGAGATTGATAATGTGTAACAGTCCAACCAGCCGCAGTCAGATCAGTTATAACCTGGAAATCCTCATTGAAAATAGCTTCAACAAGGTAAACACCTGTAACATCATTAGAAGTTGGATCACCGTCAATTTCGGCTGTAATATTATATCTTTTTCCGAGCTCGGTTGGGTTTACTGTAGCCAAAACCCAGTAATAAACCCACACATTGTTAACGGAATCAAATATTATGCTACCCTGATTGACATAAGTGCCGTCAATCTTGATGTTTATAGCAGGGTAAGAGCCGAAAACTTCAGGCACACTTACTTTGATTGCGAGCGTGTCTGTTACAGCACCTTTATCTCTCGATCGTACATTGTAAATACCACCTGGAGCTGGTGCTACTAAGTCAACAGGAATATATAATTTTATTGGCATCTTTACAATTTCTGCTAAAACACTACCTAATTCATCTTTCACTGTTACTGTTACTAAATAATCTACTGCATCAATATCGTAATTTGCAAGATTTGCAGTGAGTTCAAAATTTGTAGAAACATTAGTTTCAGTCACAAAAACATTAGAACCGACAAGGTTGTCTTCCTCTAATTTGTAAGTAACGGTAGCTATATTTGCAATTTCACTTATATCTACATTTGCTAGTGCTGACTTCCCGTAAACTTTAAAATTAAGAGGAGTTGAAACAGAATACCTTTGATTTTTTTGTGGAGAATCGAAAGTCAGTTCAGAAAATCTAATTTTTAGTTCATCGTGAGGAAATTGTTTGATATTTGCTTCGCATGTTTCAAAAGATACTATCGGAAAGCCCGAATAGATAGCTCTTAAATTATAAGCCTTGTTTTTTACTTTAAGAGTATCAATAACCCAATCGTAGGCATATTTTTGAGCGACAGTTTTATTGAACTCAATGAAATTATCAAGCCTGTAATAGTATGTTAAATCTTCATTTAAGAGATAGAAATCAATATCCGCATATTCAGTCTGGACAACAGACGGTTTACTTGCCTCTATATTTATTTCGCCTCCATGTACAAGCAATTTTTCAAGAAAACCTTCAGATGGCTTTGCAGGTTTTGTAATAGTAACAGGATTGTAAAGAGCGTTATAATTGTATCTGTCGATATCAGTGATGCTGCGTTGAGGATTGTCATCGTTGTTTTCATCAGACCTCATCAGTTCCGAGAAGTCATTATGTCTGAGATTTATTCCATGAGCCACCTCGTGGCGCAGAGTATGTTCTTTATCCCATAGACCTGTTGTGTTAAAATTACCAGTTGTCCAAACATAATAATTACTATTACTGTTGATTAAAATATCGAACTCCAAGGTAGTGCCTGCATACATATAATTGGGAGATTCTGCTTCTGGTGAAGCAGTAGTACAGCACTTCGCAGCGAATCTATCACCATAATCAGCATATTTTATTTGACAAATATTATCATACATCAATCGTTCAGACTCAATATCCGTATAATTAAAGCTGTAATACTGCCCAATTACGGATGACGGCTCAACATGATCACAAACATCCTGAAAAATGATTCTAAAAGAATCAGGAAGCGAAGGGTCTCTGTAAAGATCATACCAAGGCATAGAATTATCCAGCCAGTAACTGCCGAATGATAAAACATTAGTACTTATACTTTTTGTGTCTTCGTTCACTACAGAAACTGAATCGCAGTAAGACAGTCTGTAAAACCCTAAAATAAGGATTAAAAATAAAGAAATTTTTATCTTCATTTGTAGCTCCTTTTATAGAAATTATTTCTGTCATTGATCTCAAGAATTTTTTTTGTATTTAGTTTTATTTCTTCAAGTTTTACTCTTTTGAACTTCGGACTTGAAGGATGCTCATTGAAACTAAACACAAACCCAATATCTTTAACTTCCTGTAATGAAAGAGCATTAAAAGTATAAGGGTAAAAACAATCATCAGTAACGATTGTCTCTCTAGTGCCTTTTTCAAAGGCTTTTTTATAATAATGGAAATCATCTCTAGTTAGAAACATTAAATACTGACTGCCTTTGTTTACTAAACCTTCTTTCATTTCTTTGAGTTTCGTGTAGGGTATATCCCAATTAAAACCTT
>JAKLPX010000127.1 GCA_022013635.1 Candidatus Delongbacteria bacterium | reverse complement strand
GCACGGCACTTGGGATGAATGTCTGACCAGATTGGAAGCAAATGAAATTGATATTATGGTTGATACGGGATTAACTCCTGAAAGAGAAAAAAAATATTTATTTTCAAATGAAGTTATTCAGCTCAGCTGGACAAGAATATATAAAACAAGCGGTTCTGATATTGAGAATGTTTTAGATTTGGAAGGCAAAAAAATCGGCGGTTTAAAGAACAGCTTTGATATTGAAGGACCGGGAGGTTTAAGGAAAATCCTGAATAATTTTGAAATAGGATCTGAAATAATTCAGATGGGTAGTTACGACGCCGTATTTCAAGCTTTAGAAGAAAAAACTATAGACGCCGGAATAGTGGATAAAGACTTCGGAAATCTAAACGATAAAAATTTTAATATTCTAGTTACGCCGATAATTTTTCAGCCTGCTAAAATGCTATATACATTTAACAAAAATTCCGTTAAATCTGAAGTTCTGATAGAAAAAATAGATTCTGTTGTAAGAGAATTAAAAAATGATAAAAATTCTGTATATTACACAGCGCTGAGTTATTTTTTCGGTTCCGCACAGGAAAAATTCAAACTTCCCGACTGGGTTTGGATAGTACTCCTGTCTGTAATATCTTTGCTGATAATTTTTATATTCTTCAACATATTCCTAAGGAGTGAAGTAAAAAGAAAGACCAAAACACTAAAAGCAAACGAGGAAAATTTAAAGATCACTCTGGAATCAATCGGTGACGGAGTCATCGCAACTGATATTAACGGAAATATTACACGAATGAACAGAGTGGCAGAACTTCTTACGGGATGGAGTATAACTGATGCATTAAACAGACAAATGAACGAAGTATTCAAAATCGTTAACGCCAATACACGAAAAGAAGTATTTAATCCGATAAAACTAGTATTGAACGACAGAAAAAGAGTAGGGCTGGCAAATCATACTATCCTTATTTCCAAAGACGGTAAAGAATATCAAATTGATGATTCGGCTGCTCCGATTCTCAACAGCGCAGGCAAAATTCAGGGCGTGATCCTCGTTTTTTCTGATATAACGGAAAAATATACACATCAGAAAAAGACTGCAGAGAGTGAGAGGTTTTTTAACTCTTTGCTCAGCAACCTGAAAGGAATGGTTTACAGATGTAAGAACGATGAATTCCGGACAACGACCTATGTAAACAGAGAATCAAAAGAGCTTACAGGATATGATCCTCAGGAATTTTACGAAGGTGGGAAAGTTCATTACAGCGATATAATTCATGAACAGGATAGAAATCCGGTCATATCAGAAGTGGAAAACAGACTGACGGCGAAAAAGCATTTCGTAATGGAATACAGGATAATTGATGCTGCGGGAAATGTTAAATGGGTTCTGGAAAAGGGAAGAGGCATTTATGACGAAAATGGTAAACTTCTGTTTCTTGAGGGATTTATTACCGATATCACAAAAAGAAAATTAGCTGAGCAAGCGTTGATTGACAGCGAAGAAAAATTTCGGACTCTGTTTGAAGAATCCAATGATGCGATATACCTTATGGACGGGGATACTTTCATTGATTGTAATGACGAAGCCGTTAGAATGTTCAATTGCGATTCCAGAGATGATATGGTCAATCATAAACCCATGGAATTCTCACCACCTGTTCAGCCGGACGGCAAATTAACAAACGATTCAGCTCTTGCACATATAAACTCGGCTTTATCTGGAAATCCGCAAAGATTTTATTGGAAACACCGTAAAAAGGACGGCTCTTTATTCGATGCTGAAGTGTCATTAAACAGTTTAAATCTAAAAGGAAAAACTTACCTGCAGGCAATCGTAAGAGATATCAGTTTTAGGGTACAGGCTGATAGAGAGCTTTATAAATTATCTTCGATAGTGAAGCAGTCCTTTGAGGGTATTTCCGTAGCTGACTTGGAGGGTAATATACTGTTTGCCAACAGCGCCTGGATACAAATGCACAACTATGAAACCGAAGAAGAATTAATCGGTAAATCTCTCGAAATTTTCCACAACCGTGAGCAGTTGGAAAAAGATGTCATCCCATTTAACCAAAAAGTAACGGAGAACGGATTCAATACAGGAGAAGTCGGTCACATACGAAAAGACGGTACGCCTTTCCACACTCTAATGAATACTACCCTACTCAAAGATGAATATGGAAAACCTTATGCTATTGCCGGTCTTGCCATAGACATCACAGATCGTAAGAAGGCGGAAGAAGAACTAAAAAAACACAGGGATTACCTTGAAGAGTCGGTTAAAGACAGAACTTCACAACTTGAATCATTCAGTTATTCGGTTTCTCACGACCTCAGGGCGCCGGTCAGGCACATTCTGGGTTTTTCGGATATTTTTGAACAGGAGTTTTTATCCATGATTCCGCAAAAAGGACATGACTTATTAAATAAAATTAAATACTCGGCAAATAAAATGGAAAGGCTTATTGACGATTTATTGAATTTTTCCAGAACAAGCCGTCAGGAATTGCGGAAAGCAGATATTGATTTTAATAAAATGGTTCATACCGTAATTTCTGAGATAATGCAATCCGCATCCGGCAGAAATATAGAATGGAAAATTTCCGATTTACCAGTTGTTTTCGGAGATAAAAACCTATTAAATATAGTATGGATGAATCTGATTGATAATGCCGTAAAATATACAGGTAAAAAAGACAAAGCAATTATAGAGATCGGTTATAATGAAGAAAACGGAGAATTCGAATTTTATATAAAAGACAACGGCGTGGGTTTTGATATGGAATATTATCACAAACTATTCGGAGTATTCCAAAGAATGCATTTGGAGAAGGATTTTCCCGGTACCGGTATAGGATTGGCGAATGTATTGAGGGTAATATCAAAACACGGAGGCAGAACTTGGGCAGTCGGCGAAGTGGACAATGGAGCGGCATTTTACTTTAGTTTACCAAAAGATACGGAGAAATTATGAAGAATAAAATCATTCTTTTGGTTGACGACGATCAAAACGATTTGGAATTTATTTTAAAAGCTTTAAACGAGCTTAAATTCCTGTGTAATATAGTTGTAGTTAACGACGGCGTGGAGGCTATGGATTTTTTGAAATGCAGAGGTAAATTCAACGGACGGAAGGCGATCAATCCTGCAGTAATAATATTAGATATAAAAATGCCGCGAATAGACGGAACCGAAGTATTAAAAGAAATAAGAGGATCTGTCAGTTTGAAAAATATTCCAATCGTTATTTTTACTTCTTCGAGCTACGAAAAAGATATTATCGAATCGTATGAAAACGGAGTAAACGCTTATGTGGTTAAACCAATTAATATATCAAAATTTTTTTCAACTGTAAAGTTGATAGGTTTATTTTGGGGACAGTCAAACGAATTATCGCCGTTAAAAGAATATAATTCGGATGATTGATAAAAAGATTTTGCAGAAACAGAAAATAATTATTGCAAAAATGACAATTTTGATATAATTTCGGTATAAGATAACGGAGCAGATTTTTGAGAATATATTATGGGAAATGAAATAAAAATACTAGTTTTGGAAGACGATCAGGGCGACATTGATTTAATTGAATATAAATTAAAAAAAATTAACTCTGCAATTCATATTTTTAATGCCAGAGTAAAAAAAGAATACATCGAATTGTTGGCGGGAGAACTGCCTGATATAGTTCTATCCGATTACAGCCTTTCTGATATGGATGGGGAAGAGGCTTTATCAATTTTAAGAAAAAGAGATAAAAACATACCGTTTATTTTGATTTCCGCAGTCATAGGAGAAGAAAAAGCAGTTCAAATGATGCGGAAAGGCGCAAATGATTATATAATGAAAGATCATCTTGACAAGCTGATTCCGACAATCGAAAGAGAAATAAAAGAATATGAATACAGAAAACAGGCGGAAAAAGAACATAACGAACTTATTGAATCCCAAAAAGAATTGTTCGAAAGCGAACATAAATATAGAACGCTGGCCGATACGGGAAGGGCGTTGATCCGGCAGGATGATATTGACGGCAATACTAATTATGTAAATGAAGTTTGGTTAATGTTTACCGGACGGAAATTTGAGCAGGAAATCGGAGCAGGCTGGATCGAAAATGTTCATCCGGGCGATATTGAAAAATATCTCGAACCTTGTGCCTCTGCATGGGAAAAAAGACTTCCTTTTACGCTGGAGTACAGATTAAAAAGATACGACGGCGTTTACAGGTGGTTTTTGGATGAAGGCACTCCAAGATATAATACGGATGGAGAATTTTTAGGATACATCGGACATTGTTTAGATATAACAGAAAGAAAAGAAGCTGAAAAACGGCTTGAACTAAAACAAATGGAACTTGAAAGGTCAAATAATGATTTGGAACAGTTTGCATACACAGTTTCGCACGATCTTCAGGAACCCGTAAGAATGGTGTCCGGCTTTACCGATATGTTAAAGAAAAAATGTTCGGATAATTTTGATGAAGAAACTAAAACATATATAAATTTCGCGGCAGACGGGGCAAAAAGAATGCACGACCTGATACAAGGTCTTTTGACTTATTCGAGAGTTTCTACTAAAGCCAACCCGTTTGAACTGACTGACCTGCGTGGACCACTGGATACTGCATTAAGAAATCTTTCACTGGTAATCAAAGAAAGTTCGGCAGAGATTATTATCGGAGAACTGCCGAAAGTTTTTGCCGACAGATCTCAGATCAGTTCGGTGTTTTTAAATTTGATTAATAACGCAATTAAATTTAGAAAACAGGATGAAAAAATAAAAATTGAGATATCAGCCAACGAAATAAAAGATAAGAATCTGATTGAAATTGCCGTTAGGGACAACGGGATCGGGATTGATAAAAAGCACTTTGAAAACATATTTTTGATATTTCACAGGCTTCATTCGCAGGATAAATATTCCGGTACAGGGATAGGATTATCCGTATGTAAAAAAATTATTGAGAGGCATGGAGGTGATATCAGAGTCGAATCTGAAATAAATAAAGGATCAACCTTTTATTTTCGCTTATAATCGGGGATAAAATGATAAAAAAAGCAGGATAACAATATAACAGCTGAGGATGAAAATGGAAAATAATAAAATAAAAATAGCTATAGTCGAAGATAATCCGGGCGATGCGGTAATAATTAAAAAATTACTGGAGGAAGAGGATTTTCTGATTGATCATTTTCCGGATCTTGAATCGGCGCTGAATACATTTGAAAATGTTCACTACGACATAGCTTTAATTGACTTGGGATTGCCCGGTTGTGTCGGAGCGGAAGCTCCGATGATGATCATAAATGAGTTTCCTTTACTGCCTATAATTGTGTTTACAGGCAGTGACAATCCCAGAATCATTAAACAAGTTCTGAGCATTGGAGCTCAGGATTATCTTATCAAGGGAAAGTTTGAAGGAGATACTTTGATTCGATCCATAAGGTATTCAATCGAGAGAAAAAAAATATCTGAGGAATTATATAAACAAAAAGCATTTGCGGAGAATATAATAGATACTGCTCATGCCATAGTGACGATTCTTGATGAGAATTCAAATATTGTAAGCGTGAACAAATATTTTGAGGATTTATCCGGATTTCAAACGAATGAGATCAAGGGAAAAAACTGGATTGATCTTTTTGTTCCTTTTGAAATAAAATCCGTCGTCTCTCAAGTCATAAACGATGCATTTGACGAACATCTGAAGCAGGGTTTCACAAACCCGATAAAAAAGAGAAACGGCGATCTCGTTTTCATCGAATGGCATTATTCTCTTCTACAATATGATAATCACGATAAATTTGCTCTGTTGAGCATCGGGCAGGATATTTCAAAACGGAAGCAAGCCGAAGACGAACTAAACGAAAATGCAGAACTCTTAAAGAAAACTCAGAAGATAGCCCATATAGGAAGCTGGATTTACGACTATAAATTCAATCGTTTAATTTGGTCTGATGAGGTATATAGTATATTCGGATTAGCTCCTAACGAGATAAAAATATCATACGACACGATGATGGATTTCATTGTTGAAGAAGATAGAGTTGAGTTCGACAGAGCATATAAATTTGCGGTAAATAACGACAAACCTTTTGAATTTTATCATAAGATAAAAAGCAGAGACGGTTCCGAAAAGTTTCTGCATCAAAAAGCCGAACTGGAAAAGGACGGTTCTGGGAAGATTGCCAGAATAATTGGAACTGTCCATGATATTACTGAGCAGAAAGAATTGGAAGACGAGTTAAGACAATCTCAAAAAATGGAAGCCGTCGGGCTATTGGCCGGAGGCGTTGCTCACGATTTTAATAACCTGCTGATGGTTATATTATGCAATTGCGACATTTTGCTTTCAAGATCAAAAAAGGACGATCCCGGTAACGAAGATATTCTTGAAATTAGAAAAAGCGCGCAGAGAGCCGGGGAGCTGACAAGACAGCTTCTCACATTCAGCCGCAAACAAATTCTGAGGCCACAGATTATAGATTTGAATTTGGTAGTTAACGATCTTGAAAAAATGATCGGAAGGCTTATAAGCGAAAAAATTGATCTTGTTACAGTTTTAGATCCTGATTTAGGTACTGTAAAAGCCGATAGGGGACAAATGGATCAAGTTATATTGAACCTTGTAGTCAATTCAAGGGACGCCATGCCTGCCGGCGGAAAACTTACAATTGAAACGAAGAGCGTACAACTGGACAATGAATATATGAAAATACATTCCGAAGTTAAATCTGGAAACTATATTATGCTGGCGGTTACAGATACGGGAATCGGTATAAAAAAAGATGTTATAAAGAAAATTTTCGAACCTTTTTATACGACAAAAACAGCAGGGAAAGGGACCGGTCTCGGATTATCAACTGTTTACGGGATAGTAAAACAAAGCGACGGTTATGTTTATTGCTACAGCGAACCGGGTAAAGGCACCGCATTCAAAATTTATTTTCCTTTGACTAATGACGAATTTGTGCCTGAATCGGAACTAAAAGAAATAGAAGATTTGTCATCGCATGGCGAGAAAATCGTAATAATTGACGATGAGAAAAGCATCAGTGATGTTATAACCAAAATGCTTAAAAAAGAAGGTTATGAAGTCTTTGAAGCTGAAAATTTTGATGACATTCAGCGATATTATAAAGAACAAAAAATTGATCTTTTGATTACGGATGTTGTTATGCCTGAAATGAACGGAGATGAAATCGGTTTGAAACTTTTGGACGAATATCCCGATACAAAAATAATTTATATGTCAGGATATACGGAAAGCGGTATCATGGATTTCAGTCTTTTGAATAAAAATAAAGTATATATTCAGAAACCTTTTACAAAACAGACTCTGCTTCAAAATATCAGGAATATTTTAAATAATTAAATTACCATGTAATTTCATCAGTAAAGATCATGTTGTCT
>JAKLPX010000126.1 GCA_022013635.1 Candidatus Delongbacteria bacterium | reverse complement strand
TATTAAAAAATTTACTTACTAAAAATCTACCTGTGAAGCATATACCAATTACGCATAGAAATTTTTATTATTTAATAAATAAGCTTTCTCAGAATTTCACTATTCAAATACATACTTTGAATCACGATATTTTCATTGAAAGTTTAACTTTTGACAAACTCACTTCTGATGGTTTTATTGAGGCAGGCTCTCCATACTATGGAGAATTAATTCAGTCTGTAAGAATAAATGAAATTGAAGGATTAAGAGAATATACAGTAAAGTTACCTTACTTTGTCAATAAATTTGATGCTCCAATCAATATTTATAAACTTCATGGAAGCTTAAATCATTATGTTGATCAAAGACAATCTAATAATACTTTGAAGGCATTGCATGGAATTAGCCATAGTCATTTGTTTAAAGAAGTAAACCAAGGTAACGAACAGAATATTCAATTGATGGGTGGCATTTTTAATCCCACTTTTTTAACAGGTACAACTTTTAAAAAAAGTCTGTATAATTCGACAAGATATTTGACATCAGTTTTTGATCATTTCAAGAATAACCTTAATTCATCAAGAGTACTTATAGTAATAGGATACGGTTTTGGAGATAAAAAAATTAATAACACTGTAAGAACTAGCTTTTATCAAAAAGAGAAAAGAAAAATTTATGTGGTTGATGTTTCCGCACCTAAAACATCAATAAAAACAATATTTGTTAGTGGTGGTGTTGAAAATTTCAATTATTGTAAATTATATGAAAATATATTAAAATTTTATCCGGATGTGGTTGAAGCAATTGAAATTGAGAGGAAAAGGCTAAATGAGTTTAAAATATAAAATGAAATTACAAAATTGGATTATATAAAATATGAAGTCAAATGATTTAAAGTATATATTGTTGCAGTTTGTAGAAGATAATCAGAAAAAAGAAATAATTGAATTCAAGGAAGCTAAAAGCAGTTTTGATTTCACGAAATTAGGGAGATATTTTTCTGCATTGAGTAACGAAGCAAATTTAAAGGGCACTGATTCTGCATGGATTGTTTTTGGTGTAGAGGATATGAGTCACAAGATTGTGGGAACAAACTTCAGAAATAACGATAAACTGCATAGTTTGAAGAAGGAGATTGTATGAATTTAAACTGGATCAAGTGTGATGGAAGCCAATGGTGCAATTTCTTTACGCTGAATCTCAACCACGAACATTTTAACGGGTTACAAGGCGTTTATATAATTTGGCATGGCGGTCAAAAACCTTTAACTGTTTATGTTGGCAAGGGCGAAATAAAGAATCGTATTTTACTTCATCGCCAGAATCCTAATATTCTTAAGTACAGCCATCTGGGCTTATTTGTCACTTGGGCTTTTGTAGATTCACCATATCAAGAAGGTGTTGAAAGATATTTAGCAAACAATCTGAACCCTCTCGAATGTGAAAGAAGTCCTGAAGTAGTTCCAATTCAAGTAAATTTTCCTTGGTAAAGGTAATAACCATGTTAAATCAAATAAAAAATGAACCCGTAATAGTAACCTATAATATACCTCGTATCGAGGTTTACCAGGTAATAGACGAAGAACTAAAAAGAATTGAAGAGCGATGTAGCCAAGTTGGTCAAGACTTAAGCTTTGCAATTGCTTTCATCTCTTTTGCTATTGCTTTTTTTATTACTCTAAGTACCGCTGTGCTTTCAGATTTACAAAAAGTAATATTTATTATAGTTTCAATCATTTGTTGTATTGGTTTCTTTTATACAGGGATAAGATGGTGGAATGCTAGAAAAACTGCACCGAGTGTGATTTCTTGTATTCGTAGCAGAAAGGATAATCCTCAGTTACCCGAAGAAAAACAAATATAATGAGGTACTTTAAATGACAAATAAGAAATCCACTAAAAAATACGACCTGACCGTAAGCGGAAATAAAATTGTTCAGAGTGAAGAGAACCTGTTTGAAGAGCTGTCTGAGTTGATCTCGAATAGCAGGGAAAGAGCACTTGTTTTTGCGTATTCTGAAATGAATCTCGTTTTCTGGCAGGTCGGTAAAAGGATAAACGATCATATTCTTGAAAATAAGAGAGCGGATTATGGTAAGCAGATTGTCGTTACACTGTCACGACAATTGGTAGAAAAACACGGTAGAAATTACGAGGAAAAGAACCTGCGTAGAATGTTGCAATTTGCCGATATATTCGGCAGTTACGAGATTGTCGTTACACTGTCACGACAATTGAGTTGGTCGCACTTTTTAGCTTTACTACCGATAAAGAAAAAAGAAGCTCTTATGTTCTATGCAGAGAAAGCTGCGTCAGAGATATGGGGCGTGAGGGATTTAAGGAAAAATATATCAAAAAAAGTTTATGAAAGAACGCTTGTTGCAGGTGTTCAGCCTGTTGTTGATAACCTTAAGTCAGTAGGTGAATTTAAGGATCCATATTTCCTCGATTTCCTCAAAATGCGACCGGATTTCTTGGAAAAAGACTTGGAAAGCGCAATATTAAGTGATCTCGAAAAATTTATTATGGAACTTGGTAAAGGATTTGCGTTCATTGAGAGACAAAAGAGAATGATAATTGACGGTGAGGATTTTTATCTTGATCTTCTTTTCTATAACAGAAATTTGAGACGGCTCGTTGCTATTGAACTTAAGATTGGAAAATTTCAGGCGAAATATAAGGGTCAGATGGAGCTGTATCTAAAATGGCTCAATAAATACGAGCGAAAAGAAGATGAGGCTTCACCGGTAGGTCTTATTCTATGCACAGAAACAAGCAGAGAGCAGATTGAATTACTGGAAATGCACAAAGACGGAATATTGGTAGCTGAATATTGGACTGAACTTCCGCCGAAAAAGATATTGGAAGAGAAAATTAAGGCTGCTGTTGAAGATGCAAAAGAGAGGATTGAAAGGTCTAGGTTACTAAATGTATAATACTTTTTATGCAGAAAGATAATGACCTATTGCAGAAAGGTTTGCAGAAAGATAATCCCAAATCAATTCTCGAACCATTAGTACGAGTTTTAAAAAAGTCCAACCGTTGGATGGAGAATTTAGATAAGGAACTTTAGC
>JAKLPX010000125.1 GCA_022013635.1 Candidatus Delongbacteria bacterium | reverse complement strand
AGCCCATTTTTCAACTGGAGAAGTTTTAGGGCAGATTGCAACAGAAATAGACGCTAAACTTGGAAAATATACCCTGGAAATCCCCACCGGATTTGTCGTCAATCTTGGAACAACTGGCTTAGATATGATGAGAATAGGAATTTATGATCCAGAGAAGCCGAGTCTTTATGATGAGAGCGATGATTATTTCACTATTGTAGAAGAAGACGAAAAATTGTGTTCTGAATTGTCGGAAGTGTTAGACAATATTCTTATAATAAACGGCACAGGAACAAATCAAAGCGTTCTGTCCGAACTTGATATGAAAGATTCTTTTGTTGTCTGCGTAACCGAAAATGACGAACAAAATATCATTACAGCGGTTCTTGCCAAACGGAACGGTGCGCAAAAGGCAGTTTGCAATATCACGAACATCGCCGTAAGTTCAATTATAAACGAACTGCAAGACATTGATTCCGTTTTTTCAACAGAGTCGCTCGCATTATCAGAGATTCTCTCATACTGCAGAAAGGGAGAGATTATTTCAATCTATCCTATACCTAATCTTAAAGCTGAAACAATGAAAGTTAAAATAGCCGGCAAGCTTGATATTCTCGATAAACCTTTAAAAGATATAAAATTTCCCAAAGACATGATCATCGGTGTTATCATCAGAGATAAAAAAATGATAATTCCTCACGGACACGACGATATAAGAGTAGATGATTTTGTGATCTTATTCATGCTTCCTAAAGCAAAAAACGCAACCAAAGAATTGTTCTCTAAACTTTCCGCCCATAAGTAGGCTGATATGAATTGGAAAGCCATTTTCAGGATTCAAGGTGTTTTATTAATCGTTTTATCAATATCTATGCTATTTCCTTTGGCATTCGCAATTTATTACCGTTCGGATGACATTGAAGAACTCTCACTGAGCATACTGATAAGTTTGGTTATTGGTATTCTTTTTACTTTGATTTTCAAGTCGGATAAACCTTTAAGACCGAGAGAGGGGTTTATTATAGTTTCAATGGGATGGATTTTTGCCGCATTATTCGGTTCATTACCGTTCTTGTTTTACGGTGTCTTCGGAAATAATTATATAGATTGTTTTTTCGAAACCATGTCGGGATTCACTACAACAGGGGCAACCGTCCTGACAGACATAGGGATTCTGCCTAAAGGGATACTCTTTTGGAGGAGCTTTACTCACTGGCTGGGCGGTATGGGAATTATTATGCTTACGATTGCCATTTTACCTATTTTGGGTTTAAGCTCTAATCAGCTTTACAAAGCAGAAGTCCCCGGTCCGACTAAAGACAAAATCAGCCCTAAAATCAAAGATACGGCAAAAATTCTCTGGTATATATACATTGGTATGACCGTTCTTGAGACTGTATTATTGATGATAGGCAAAATGAGTTTTTTCGATGCTTTATGCCATACTTTCGGCACCTTGGCTACCGGAGGTTTCTCCACATCAAATAAATCCGTTGCCGGTTTTAACAGCTTATACATTGAGATCGTAATTTTAATCTTCATGTATCTTGCCGGTACAAATTTTATACTGCATTTTTTCCTGATTAAAGGGAAATTTAAAGATTTCTTTAATAATCACGAATGGAGATTTTATACGCTTGGGTTGATTATAGCATCTTTATTGTTATCATTAAATATTTATTTTTCGAATTTATACGACAGTTTTTCCACTTGCCTAAGATACGCATCTTTTCAGGTAGTTTCGATAACGACCACCACAGGTTTTGTAACTGCTGATTTCGAACTCTGGCCATACTTTTCAAAGATCGCGCTTATAATCTTAATGTTCATGGGCGGTTGTAGCGGCTCGACCGGAGGCAGTATGAAACAGATCAGGGTTATGGTCAGCCTAAAATTTGCTTTAAATGAAATAAAAAAATTAACATATCCGAGGGCATTTTTTTCATTAAAAATCGGCAAAGAAACATTCGGCGATTTTGTGATAAAAAACATCGTGGCTTTTTTTATACTCTTCGTATCCATCTTTGTTTTGACAACTCTTTTTTTAAGTTTTCAGGGTTATGACATTGTTACATCTTTTTCTGCCTCAATTGCGACTCTTGGAAATATCGGTCCAGGTCTGTCAAAAGTCGGCGCGGTCGAAAATTATGCGTTCTTTGATAATGCTTCAAAACTGGTTCTTTCATTTAACATGCTCATCGGCAGGCTTGAAATTTATTCCGTTCTGATCCTGATTTATACATTATTCAACCCAAAAAAACTACACTGAAAATTTAAGTATTTGAAGTCTTGAAATTACCGATTAAAGAGCTTATCTTTAACAGAGAAGTAAGAAATTAAAATTCAGGATATTAATTTGAGTAAAAAAAAGGATTCATACCGTGAGTTCTGCAAAACAAAACAAAATCTTCCTGTTTTTCTATACGATTGGTGGCTTGATGCCGTATGCGGAACCGATAACTGGGATGTTGCGATAGTTAAACCCGATAATGATATACTTGCTTTTTTCCCGTATTATAATAAAAAAGTTCTGTTCTTTGATATTTCAACACTACCTCAACTCACACAATTTCTTGGGCCGTGGATAAATTATCCGAATGATCTCAAGCAGTCTAACAGAACGGAATATGAAAAGAAGATGATGAACGAGCTTATTAAACAATTACCTGCATATCATCATTTCGAGCAGAATTTTCACTATTCCGTTGATAATTGGCTCCCATTTTATTGGAAAGGATATGAGCAGACAACAAAATATACCTATGTAATTGAAGACATTTCGTTTCCCGACAGAGTCTTTGAAAATTTCACGCCGTCAAAAAGAAAGAACATCCGTAAAGCCGAAGAACTCGTTGAGATCAAATTCGATATGAGCTCAGATGACTTTTACGAGCACCATAAAAAAACACTTTCAAAGCAGAATTTGAAAATTTCATACTCAAAGGAACTTTTTAAAAGCATATATGATGCCGTATATTCGCACAATGCCGGCAGAACTATTTATGCCCTGGATAAAGATAACAATATCCATTCAGCCTTATTCGTAGTCTGGACTAAATACAGCGCCTACGACCTGATAAGCTCAATTGATCCCGATTTCAAAAACAGCGAGTCTGCTTCGCTCCTTGTCTGGGAAATCATCAAATCCCTCTCGGGAAAAGCTCACAGATTCGATTTTGAAGGAAGCATGATAGAATCGGTAGAAAGGTCGTTCAGACAGTTCGGAACAGTCCAGAAAGCATATTTTAATATAAAAAAATGCGATTCGTTATCTTACAGAATCTTTAGAAAAATCAGAGAAAAGTTCAGAAATTAACTCCAATTGTCTAACCTATTCCCCATACTTCAGCAGAAATTCCGGATTAACGGCTTTGAAACTTACCCTGCCGTTGTTGAAATTCTCATTTGACAAAAGCGCGTCAATTTTTTCATTTAGCGGACGAATTACAATACCCTCTGCCCAAACATCCGGACAAACAATGCTTTTAATTGTAGCCGTCTTTATAATAGTGTCAATATCATTTACAAGTTCGTAATCCGTTGTAATAATCGGCACCATCGGAAGCTGTAATTTTTCTATTAGCTCATTGAATTGATCAAACTGTAAATACTCAAACTTATCAATATCAAAAGCATTAAAAAACATAACGGTCTGCCCTTTTAATTTCAGCTTGTTGCTCTGAATTCCTTCACCGACGATCTCGCCTTGCAAAGCGAAGTTTTTATTCAATGAAAGAAGTTTGTTTTCAATATCGTTCTGCCTTGCGAATTTCCACAGGCTGTTCTCTTCGTTTTCTAAAAGTTCAAGATTTCTTGAACATACCCCGAATTCGCCGTTGTTGATATAATATGTAACAGAACTGCCGTCCACCTTTTCCGTCACATAGCATTTTACACCTTTGTATTTATCCAAAACTTCCTGCAATACCTGCACCCTCGTTTCATCCGTTTTAGGAATGAAAGAAGGAAATTTTCCCTTTGCTATTCCGCCTAAGCACGCAGGCATCGGAGGGTCGTATTTTACTATTTCAAGCGCTTCGGTACAATCCGCATCTTCTTCTATCTGAAAATCGACCGGTAAAATTGATAACGGAAAGCAAATACCCTGCGAAATTTGACCGCGAAGCCTTACAGTCCTTATTCTCATTTTTCTCGGCTTTAAAAATTCAAATTCAGGCTTATCAGGCATTAAACTATCTATTTCACAATAAACAGCGAGATCGCCTGCCTTAAATTCGTTCTTCTTTACCACTAACTGCCACCCGAGTACGGTTGCTTTTTCGATTGCATCGGCGCCTTCTATCGGTTCTAATGCTTTAATTTTTTGAATACTTGCTAATGTTCTCATTTTATTCTCCCTGATTCCGTTTTAATGAATGATATCGTTTGTAAATTGAATTATACTTAAATATCATCAAAGATGCAAGATTCAGTTTGACAAAGACTGTAAATTTAGTTAAATAGTAGTAAGGTGACATAGAATGAAACAATGTAAATAAAGAGGGCGTGTTATGATCCGTTTTGTAGAAGAAAGTTTAAGAAACTGGCTGAATTCATACAGAAGAAAATCGGTCTTGAACTGATCGAGATCAATCTTGAAAAGTATTTATATCTTGATGATATTTTTAAAACTTTCGATCTTCAGGTAATTCTAAAGGAGCTGGAAGACAAATGAAACTAAAGGATTTTAATACTAAGAAATATACGGTAGGTGAAGTCGCATGAAAAGAGCATTCCTTGTAACTTTAGCTATTGTAGGCATAATTGCAGTAAGTAGCTGCTCAAAGAAAGAGCAAACTTGCACAATTACAGAAAATGACGGGATTATTTGTTATGAGAACAATAACACTCCGTCAAATAGTAATGAGACTATAAACACAAAGCTATTATACGAGATTACCGGAAATAAAGAAGGAAGATTCGGTCATCCTTTTGCCTTAGCTGTTGATAACGACACAAATCTTTATGTGCTGGATGTCGAAAAGTGCTTAATAAGCAAATTTAACGATAAAGGTATTTTTGTAACATCATTTGGAGGTTCGGGTACAGGTCCCGGGGAGAGCATTTTTCCTAACAATATTGCTATTATTAACGATACGGTTATGGTAAGCTCGATGAGTAACAGGCTGTTAAATAAATATTCTTTAGAAGGAAAGTTTTTATACTCAACAAAAATGGTGTGTGCTTCACCGATATTTGTAAAACCCATAAATAACGGCAAAAATGTAATCGGTTTTACTGAAAGTGTTATTGAAGGTAAAAACAGCATGAAGATCAGTGTTAGTTTATCTATTTTGAATAGTTCGTTCGCCGTTTTCAAAACAATAAATGAACATACAGTGGATTTTGATCCTCAAAAGTCTGTAAACTTCCTTGATTTATATGCCCCTTATGCTGCAGGTAACGGGAAAGTTTTTGTATCGCAGAATAATGATCGAAATTATGCTATAGATATATATGATTCTGACGGTAAAAGAATTGAAAAAATATCAAAAAATTATGCGTCCGTTAGATTAAGTCAGGAAGAAAAAAATGAGTTTAACGAAAGCCTGAAAAGAGTAAATGACGGTAATAATCCGCCGATAAGTGCAACTTATAAAAAGCCTATCAATAATATCTTTTTTGATAAATACAAACGATTATTACATGAATACCGAATCAAGAAAAGCTGATGAAGCCGAAGCGATCGTGACCTCTTCAATAGCTTTAATAGACTCAAACTTTGAAAGTGTAGCAAAAACTATCCATTCAAAAGAAACGAGAACAAATATGAGAGTATTCAGGGTAAGCGATATGTATGTAAGGTTTGCTGCCGGTAAAGATATGTTATATGTGGGAGATATTTCTGAGGATAGCTATAAAATATTCGGTTATGATAAAAATTACAATAAAGTAATGGAGATCAAAAAGAAATTCAGGTCTGAGATCGAGCCTGATTCAATGGCTATTGTTTATGCGTTCCAGCCGGATAATCTTGGTGGTTCATTCTACAGAAAATATAAAACAGCGGCAAAGAACAGAACCCTGCACTACAAATCTATCAATCATATATTCGTTGATGCAAATGACAGATTGTGGGTAGTATCTCCGACAAAGAACAAAAAAGATCAGGAAGGCTTATATGTCGATATATTTGAAAAGGGAGTTTATCTGAATACTATTTATATACCTTTTTACAAAGATAAAGACTTTTCTTATGTATATTCATCTATATTTATGTTGAGTCATCGAATCAATATACTTCTTTTCTGTGCGCTACTCTAATAACCGTTATTAAAAAAATATCATTTTCTTTTAAATAAACTATCCTGAAATTTCCGCATCTTTTTCTGAATTTACCTTTATGCTTACCCTTTAAAGGTTTATCATTAGTAAAAATGCCACTTTCAAGATCTTTAATTTTATTAAATATCAATTGCTGATTTTCTTTGTCAATCTTTGATAACTCTTTTAACGCATAGTCGGTAACAATAACTTTATACATCATTTCAATCCGAGCCGTTCTGCAACTTGATCGAGCGTAAAGACTTCGACGGTTCCTTTTTTGACTTCATCGATCCTTTTGTCCGAAATTGTCTCGTCCAGTGTATCAAAGTATGCTCCGACAGCTTTTTCAATTATATAAGTTCTGGTTCTGTCTATTTCTTGAGCATAAGAATCAAGATCACTGAGCAGGGATTCTTCAAGTCTGATATTTATTGCTTTTTTCATTGTATATCTCCGTATCCTATTGTAGATACAATATAATACAATGTGTTTTGATTGTCAATACAAAAACAATTCTATTCTTACTTTTAATCATCTATTCTGCTTAAATCATAGTTCATGACATCAGAACTGAAACATACGAAGGAATTCAGACTAAAAGTAGTTCGTTATACTTTGGAGAATAAGATTTAGGAAGCTTCGGCACTTTTTAAGCGGATAAGTATATGAAATAGTATAATTTTAGAGGGTTTTAAAGGTGGTGTTTTGTAACACTTTAAACAAGCAAAACAGCTAACACAGGCTCAATAACATATTATCGCTTATAGCATTAACCGTCCTCCACTACTTCTTCAAAAACACAATAAACGGACCGAATCTTTCGACTTGTTCAAAGCTGTTTGATCTGTAGAAATTTTCGTCAGGATATGAGAAGCCCTGTTTTGCGATCTCGCTGATATGTCCGGGATGACAAACTACGAACGAGCCTGACGGTATTGAGTTTTCGCCTGAATAATTTAGCCTGACGACTCTTGAAGGCTGTTTGTACCGGTCTATTAGGTCTATGCTGTACTTTGTAAAATGATCGGCATATATCTGTTTATCGCAATTAGCTTTGACGAACTGCTTGAACTTGTTTATATTGTCCATATCAAAATATCGCCTGAAATGAGCAGTCATGAATAAGGAGAAGATTATATATGCTACAAGAGATATGAGCATCCATCTTTTTTTCATTTCTGAGAATAGTTTTGAAGCAAGGATCATTGCAGGCAGGAACAGAGGGAAGAGATACCATGTGAATCTGATGACTATGGGCTGATATGACGACAGCGACATTGTGAAGAACATATATAATACCGATAAGCCGGTAAACCAATAGACTACGAGTCTGTTCTTTCTGAGTTTCCGGTGGACTAAAAGATGAAGAACTGCGAGGAGCGGTATTAATGCCATTGACCTTCTTAAAAACACTGCCGAAGGATTTTCTATAAAAAGTAATTTAGAGAGATTTACAAGGTAGTTGCTGCCCGCAAAACCGAACGCGCTTCCTTCGTTGAAGAAGTCATGTTTGGAGAATGCGGAAACTTCGCTCATCAAAGTTAAACGGTAAAAAATATCTCCGTTGATAAAATAATATATTACGCCTTCGAGGCACATTCCCGCACCGAGGACTGCAAGAGATATTAAAATATATTTGTTGAATGACTTTTTCCAAATAAGAAGAAACAGGAACAGCGCAGAAAGAAGGATCGCTGTATAGAAAACATTTATTTTGAAGGTGACCGATAAAGCGAATGACAACCCGCTTAAGACTGCATAAAAATATCTTTTATCCATGTCGGCAATGAAGAGGAGTAATATGCCGAAGTTAATAAATACCGTTGAAAACAAGTCGGTAAAAGCTATCGAGGCGAACAGGATTTCCGTGGGATAGAACGCAGTAAATAAAAGTACAATTACTGCAGTAATCTCAGATTTAGTGATAATTTTTGTAATCTTATAATTTAATACCATATTCAGGATGGAGAACAGCATAGGAAATACCGTAGCTGCCGCTTCATTCGTTCCGAATAAGCTGAAAGATAAAGCCGTTATATAGCTCTGCCCCGTTCTTATAAGACATATCGGATAACCCAAATAATCTGCACCGAAGTTACCTTTAAACAGAGTATATGCGAGATAATCATAATATCCATCGTCTGAAAATACATGCCCGAAATAGAAATAAAATCTGACAAATATTCCTGCCGCGAAAAGCAGTAAAACAATATACTTAGTTCGTTTGTCTTCGGATATCACGCCTGATCCTTATTACAATAATCTTTTGATTTAACCGCATCCTCAAACGCAATATGCTCCTTGAATCTCGTCATTTTAAGCTTTCCGAAGAAAGAATCTATAAGAGAATATACAACCGGTATGACTACAAGCGTAAGAACTGTCGCGAAGGAAAGTCCGAACACTATGCTGACTGCCATCGGTTTCCAGTCTTTGGTAGCGGATGAAGTTGAAAGTATCATCGGCATAAGTCCGAATATCGTAGTTACGGTAGTAAGGATTATCGGTCTCAGTCTTGTTATACCGGCTTCAATAAGCGAGTTCCATCTGTCCACGCCCTTATCTCTCAGCGTATTAACGAAATCCACTAAAATCAGCGAATCGTTCACTACTATTCCCGAAAGGGCTACAATAGCTATAAGAGAATTAAGCGAAAACGGCAGATTTGTAACCAACAGTCCGATAATAACGCCGATAAATGAGAACGGTATCGTAAGCATGACGATAAGCGGCTGAACATACGAATGGAACTGAGCCGCGAGGACGGAAAAGATAAGGAGAACCGCTATAACGAAGGCAAGATAAAGTGAAGTGAACGATTTTCGCTGTTCTTCCGCCATTCCGCCTGCTTCAAGAGTATAGCCCTGATATTTATTCATGATGCGCGGAACTGAGCCGGTCGTTCCTTTTATCTTATTCCCGAAAAGTATTTCATTAACTTCGTTAGGCGATCTTTTAACTTTGTTGCCGTCCTTTTCATAGAAAGTCATTTCAGCCGAAACGGTGATAGCCCTTTTTTTATTCCAGTGAGATATTTGAGCGACTCCGGGTTCAATCCTGAAATCAACAATATCTTTCAATGCTACTATATAGCCTTTCGGAGAGCGCATATAAAGCTTCTTTATATCCTCGATCTCATCCGATTGATCCTGCCTCAGCTTAAGTCTGATCTTGATTTTTTCGTTATGAACAGATAATTCGCTGATCTCCGAACCCGTTACTGCCGTTCTTAAAAATGATGCTACCGCAGATGCAGTAATACCGTGATAGGCGCATTTTTCCGGATCGGGATATATTTTAAATTCCGATTTACCTTTTGTAAAATCATCTGATATAGCACTCACACCTTCGATCTTAGAAAGTTCCGTTTTGATTTCTTCGGAAATTTTCTTCAAGCCGTTAAAACTGTCGCCTTTTATCCTGAGTTCTACATCCTTTCCCGTAGGTGGTCCTGCCTGAACACTCCCGAACTCGTAAGAAATAATATTCGGTTCATTTTCGAGAAATGAACTTATGGAAGCCTTTATCTCGTCGTTTGTGAATTTCATGTCTTCGGCATCCGTAAGATCAATCCGAAGTTCTGCGTAATTGGTCTTCTGGTCAAGCCTGTGATTCTTGATCATCTGCCCGACGGTCGTTACGATATTCGTGATGTCGTCTTTTTCCTTCATGGTTCTGATATAATTTTCTATTTTATCTGTCATAACAGCCGTATTGTCAAGATCAGTTCCGTTCGGCATCTGCGTTCTCAAGACTATTGTCTGCGGATTTCCCGAAGGAAAGAATTCCATTTTTATCAGGCCGGAAAAAAGGACTGCAAATGAAGCGAAGAAAAGAATTACTACAAGGCTCACTGTCTTGATCCTGTGCTTCAAACCGATAAGCAGTAATTTGCGGTAGAAATTTATCATGCAGTTAAGAACTTTATGAGGTTTATTATTTTCTTCCTCATTGTCTCCAGTAAATTCCGCAAGATGAGAAGGCAGTATTACAAGCGCTTCGAATAATGATGCCAATAGAGCTATACTGACGACTATGGGGAAAAAACGCATAAATTTACCCATCATTCCCTGCATGATTATCATCGGAACAAACGCAAAAACTGTTGTCATTACGGCTGATATTACAGGCCACATTATGGTTTGTGTGCCTTTTATTGCGGCTTCTTTGCGGGAAAATCCCATCTCTCTGTAACGGTGAACATTTTCGATGACCACGATAGCGTCGTCCACTATCATACCTAGTACAAGAAGAAGCGCAAAAAGGGTCAGGTTGTTCATCGTAATATCGAAATAGTCCATCATTATAAAAGCGAAAAGGAAAGTGAAAGGTATTCCGAACGCGGCTAATAATGCATTGCGCCAGCCGATGAACATCCAAAGGGTCAGAAAGACAAGAACAATGCCGATCATAGCGTTGTTACTCAGCGCATTTAAGCTTCGCTTTACATCAATTGAGCCGTCGTTCCTGAGTGCGATATCAAGCCCAGCTACCTTAGTCTTATAATCTGCGATCTTTTCTTTTACGACCTGAATAACATCAATGATATTTCCGTCGGCTTTTTTATACACATAAATGAAAACGCCTGATTTTCCGTTGAGCCTTGAGTAAACATTCATTTCCTTAAGCGTATCCTTTACCGAAGCGACTCTGTCCAGCCTTATTACATCTCCGTTTGCATCGGTTCTTACAGGCGTAACGGCTATTTCCTCCGCGTTTTTATATTCCCCTGTGGTTGTGGCTATAAATTCCGACATGCCTTCTTTTATCGTTCCCGCCGGAAAACTTATGTTTCTCGATCTTATCATTCCAGATATTTCGTCCAAGGTTATACCATAAGCATCTAGTTTATTCCTGTCGCATTCTATCAGAATCTCTCTTTCTGATTTCCCGGATACATCGGCCTTCGATATATAGTCTATCTGAAGAATATCGTCCTGCAGGTTTTCAGCTATTTCCTTCATGGCAAGCGGCGAAAAATCACCCGAAAGGCTTATTGTGCAGATCGGATTTATCTCCCTCATATTAAGCTTGATTATAATCGGGTCTGTCGCGTCATCCGGAAGGTCACGCACTTTATCAAGCTCGGTATTTACATCATTCCATGCCTGATCAATATCGGCATCGGGTTCCATCTGTACGAATATTACAGCTTTACCTTCGCTTGCTTCCGAGCTTATGTAATCAATATTCTCGACATCGTAAATTTCTTTTTCTATCTTGTCTATGATAAGATTCTCGATCTGCTCCGGCGAAACTCCGGGATATGAGACTACTATCACGAATGAACCGAAATCAACTGCGGGCATTTCTTCTTTGGGAATAGTATTTGCGACATAGATGCCGGCTATGAACACGATTACAACGATCATGTTCACAAGCACTGAATTCTTTACTGAAAATGATGCAAGAGACATTTGATCACCTAAAATGTTTATTTCTCTCTGATTACAGTACCGTCGCTCAGATTGTCTGTTCCGCTTACGATCAGCCTGTCGTTCTGTTTTAATCCGGAAAGAACGATGATCCTGTCTCCGTATTTTCTGCCTGAAACGATTTGAGTTTTCTTTGCAATTCCGTTATCCGCCAGATATACGAATTCATTATCAAGCTCTTTTATGATATTATCAGTTCTTATAACAATCGAATTTTCAATCTTTGTGCTTAAAATTCTGCAATTAACAACCATTCCCGGAAATATTTTACCGTCTGGATTATCGAAAACTATTTCCACAGGATAATTGGATGTGTTTGTGTATGGTTTTACACCGATGCCCGTAATTATTCCCTGAACAGGCGTTTTAAGATTCTCATGAGTGATCTCCGCCTGCATTCCTTTCTTCAGAATAGAAATATCCTTTTCGCCCAAGCCTGTCTTGATCTTTAATTTTCTTGTATCCACAATAGTGCAGACAGCTTTTCCTGAAATTGTATTCTCGCCAAGCTTTATATTAATATCTGTGATCCTGCCTGATACAGGAGAAAGAAGTCTGGTGTTATCATAAGCTTTCTGATTTTGTTCGACAGCGGCTTTTGCTCCCTCCAAAGCTGCGATGGCGTTCTTATAATTTGCCCTTTTTTTCATCATTTCAGTATCTGATATACTTTTAGTTTCATATAATTTCTCTGCGCCTTTCAGTTCAATACTAACAGCTTCGAGATTGGATTCAGCGCCCATAAGAGCCGCTTTCGACTGCTTTAGTCTTATCTCATAATCCTTATTGTCAATCCGCCCTATCTCATCGCCTTTTTTAACTTCATCCCCGATGGCTTTATTGACAGCCGTGATTCTTCCGTTAGCTTCAGAAGTGACTGCCACATCCGTGATGCCTTCCGGTCTTGCGCTGAGCTCAATATACTCCATGAATGTGTCGAATTTAAGTGTTTCGGTCTGAACGGTTATTGATTTCACTTCGTCATTTACGGATTGAGCCTTAGTTTCATCCTTTTTTCCGCTGCATGACATCGTTATGATTATCGCTACCATTAGAATTAATATTTTTCTCATACCATCTTCCGGTTTTATTATTATCCGTTAAGCCTTCAATCTTAAGCTCTCCTGGCAAGGTGACCAACTTAGTTAAATCTATAATACTTTAACCGGAAATTCAATAGTAAAATGTATTTAATTTCTGAATCCTATCGCTCTCTTTGATTCCTGTTTGAACAGGGATTCTTCCCTGCACATCTTCTGAAGTTCGTGAAACCCCGATTTTATATTCAGGATACTGTCAATCATGTACTTTCTGACGATATTGTCTATCTGTCCGCCGGAAAGATCAAAGTAAGACAGCTTGTCTGACCATTCCGTAGGGATATCTTTCATCTTAGATTCCCAGATCTTCTTTCTGATATCCGGCGTAGGCTTCGTGAATTCTATCTTGTATAAAAACCTTCTGTTGAAAGCGTCATCCATATTGTTAGTCAGATTCGTTGTGGCGAAGAAAATGCCGTCGAATTTTTCAAGCTCTTCAAGTATGATATTCTGCATATTGTTTCTCATCTGATCCACGCTGCGTTCAACATTTATTCTTCGCCCAATGAGCGCGTCAGCTTCGTTGAAGAGCAGCATCGGAGTGCGCGAGAGTATTTTTTTGCTTTTCTGTATTCGTTGAATACTTCCTTAAGTCTTTTTTCGCTCTCCCCTACATACATATCGTTAATATTCGATATGTCAACCTGGAGAATGTCGCGTCCGGTCAGCATTGCGATCTCATGAACTGTAGCTGTCTTACCAGTACCGGGATATCCGTAAAGAAGGCTGACAATTCCCGGAGCGAATCCTTTTGCTTTTAATTCTTTTGATACGGACTTGAATCTGTCTTTGTTGAGAGCATCTGTAAGTGTATCTACTTTCTTTTTCAAATCTACATCGAAGTACAATTCATTTTTCACATTCTTATGCTTGATTTGTTCCGTAAAATGTGTTACCAGCTCCTGCTTTCTCATCTTAAATTTACTTTCGAATATTTTTTCATAATGTTTATTCGACAGTTCAAAATCCGGATTTCTCATAAAACCGAACATCCCTCTGCTTTCTGACAAAATGAGAACTTTATCTTTAAACACGCGCATCTCGTTCTGATATATTTTTCGCATGGTGTCGGTAATATTTTTAAGTGAAGAGTATATTCCGGCAATAAACTCATTGCAATCGTCAAGATGGTCCGCTTTAAGTTTCGTTACAGATGCTCTCATTATCATTATTTTTTCGATATCGGTATATTTTGATACTAATTTAGTCAGCTCAAGATCATTACTCATTCTCCTGAAGAACTTTTCGAATTCACTGAAAAACCTGTCTTCGCTTATTTTATTGTTTTTTCTTCTTCCGATCAGTTCGTCTGCACCTTCAAGTATAGAGTATGTACTGTTAAAATCAATTTTACCGTAAACATCCTCTCCGAGTACCAGCTTCGAAAATACTGACTCGTCTATCTGAATAGTAGGATTAAAAGCATCTATGTCCCTGCGTCTCCTGCCTTCACCGTTAAGCAGAACAATACCTTTTTTTTCCATATCACGCAGGCTTCTTAAAATATTAATATAATTTTTATCTCCTTTTTTAATTCTGTCCGATTCAAATTTTTCAAGTTCTATGTATGATCTTTCAAGAGAGAATTTAAGCACGAATGATAAAATAACAGCTTCAAACCCTGTAAGTTTGTATTCTTTCATCAGCTCTGATAATTCATCCGTAACCGGCGGGTGCAGAAGATTCTCTTCCAGCACTGCGATCTCAAGAAGTTTATAATGTATGGATTCGTTCATAATTTTGCCTCCTTCAGGTTTAACATCAGAGGTAATTTAACAAAAGCACTACGCCAGATAATGGCGGAATGGTAAAAAATATCAGTATTTGGATTATTTTATTTAGAAAACTTTTCGCTCATCGCCTTAATCTCATTCTGCCACTGCTCTCTAAGTTCGGGCGGAGAAACTATCTCTGCATGCGTACCGAATGAAAGCGCTCGCGAGATCAGCTCTACGCCGCCCTTTTCAGGATAATCAAGACTTATCTCGACATACATATTCCCGTTCTCATCTTTGAGCTTTCTCATGAACTGTTCCTGATGCCAGACGATCTCGAATGCGTCACTTGCAGCAGTTCCGTATATATTTATAACAGCCCTTTTTATATCCTCATCCATATAGATCCCGAAAGACTTCTGAAAGCTGACCTCCGGCTTTTCTGAGTGATAAGGGAAATATTCACCCGCTGCCAGTTCTGAATTTTTTATCTGTGCGATCTTATATGTCCTGACCACATTGCATTCATCTTCAGTGCCTCTGCTTGATTCAAGAAGCATAGCGATCAGATACCATTTACCGTTATAGTAAACCATTTTAAGCGGTTCTACTTTAAGAATTGTGCTGTAATATCTGAATTTCAGGATCGTCTCAGTCTGAAAACTGTTCATAATTCTTCCGCAAACATCTTTATAATGAGGCCTGTTCCTTAAATTGTAATTTCCTGAAACATAATACTCGATCTTATTATAAAGTTTCTTATCCCTCGGACCGACAAGATCTTCCAGCATTGCCAGTACCTTCGCAAAATCTCTCGGCTGTGAAGATGTGCCCTCACCCGTAGCAAAAGGCGGAAAGAAATATTTACTCTTTATCATACTGCGCACGAACGCATAAAAAAACAAAAAATCATCCTTTATAATAAGTTTTTTGT
>JAKLPX010000124.1 GCA_022013635.1 Candidatus Delongbacteria bacterium | reverse complement strand
TTTTTTTTAAGCTTTTTAAAAAAATGTCCATTGTTTCATAATCTGAAATAACTCTTTCGCCTCTGTAATTTATAATTCCTATAGCTTTGGGTAATTCAGCCAATGCCTTATCAAGAATTATGTCAACGGTAAAATTATTCATTCCTTTTAAAATTTTAAGTTTTTCCTTGTCAATATTTCCGATTTCAGGTTCCATCGGTAAACTGATTATTACTTCTTTGGCATTATTAACAGCTTCGGAATATATTTTATTTGTAGCCCATCGGTCCGGAAGTATTGATATGGTCATCGGTTTTTCTGATTCTAATAAATTCTTTATCCATTCCTGCCCCCAGTTGTTGCCCATTCCGGTTATGATTACAGAAACGCTTCCGCTAAGACTTATATCAGATTCCAGCCCCTGCGTAATTCTTAATTCGACTCTTGCGGGAATGGTATCGCCAGCGGCGAAAGTAAAAACAATTTTATTGGATAATTCATATTCTTCCGCCTTTTGAATTTTGATGTCGTTAATCCTTAATATTTTTTGAAAGAAGAGATTATATCTTGCAAGATCATAAGTATTCGGAACTTTAATATATTTATACCATAACGAGTCGGTTTTTTTTGTGTATATCCATTTCTTATTGAAATTTTTTCCCAGAAAGGCCGAATCTATTTTTTCAAAATCATCGTCCGATGACTTTGTTTTTTCATTTTCGCTATTTTCATTGATTAAAAGAAGATTATATTTTTCGTATTTGTCTGAATAGGGCTTATCAATGTAAAATAGAAAAAAATTTATAATTATTAATACGAAGATCAAAATATAAAGCAATTTTCTCATTTATTTTAAATCTCCCCAATATTTTATTGTATATCTGTTTTGTTCTTCTTCGGTATATTTTTTAAAAGTAAATTTCGAGAATCCCGTCAGATTAATAACTTCTTCGCCGGAGTAGAAACCTATCCTGAACGAGGCATATAGAGTCGTATCGGGCATGGAAGTGTTTTCAGGAAATATTGTATTGAAGACCAGATCAATTTTCTTGAAACTTCTGAATATTCTTTTTGTAATTCTTATATCCTCGTCTTTTGTCCATGATTCATAAATACCTTCGTTGTCATACTCAAAAAGAAAATCTTGATCAAGGATTTCCTCGTATAGGAACGAATCTTTAAAAGTATATGAATATACAAAATTCCTCATCAGACCGTCAATCGTTTTATTGTCGCTTGAAGTCGGAACATTTTCAAAGTTGTCGTAATCGGGTGAAAAAATATTGCATGAAGTCAAAATAATTAATGACATATAAAGCAAAATTTTCACGGTATGTATTTTTTTTATATTCATCTATTCGTATTTTTAATTAACAGTTCGGCTATCTGAACCGCGTTTAAAGCCGCACCTTTGAGCAACTGATCCCCGCAAATCCACATTGAAATTGCATTCTTGAAGACTAAATCTTGTCTGATTCTACCTGCAAAACAGTCAAATTTACCCTCAGAATTAATAGGCATAGGGTAAATGTTTTTTGCTACATCGTCCAATACGGTTACACCGTCGGAATTTGATAATAATTCTCTAACTTTTTCAACGGATATATTTTTTTCGGTTATTACGGTAACCGACATGGAATGAACGCTGATTACTGGAACTCTTACGCAAGTTGCCGACACTCTTATTTTATAATCGTGAAGTATTTTTCTTGTTTCATCCACCATTTTCATTTCTTCTTTCGTAAATCCGTTCTCGGTAAAAGAATCAATATGCGGAATTACATTGTAAGCGATCTGATATAGGAATTTTGAAATTATAGGTTCTTTTCGATCGTTTATGCATTTAATCTGATCCTCTAATTCAACGATGCCGTTCTGACCCGCACCGGAAACCGATTGATAGCTTGAAACTATAATTTTCTCGATTCTTGAATATTTATAAATCGAATTCAGTACCGTCAGCATTATCGCTGTCGTACAGTTCGGATTAGAGATTATTCCACGATGAAATTTTATATCTGCAGGATTGATCTCCGGAATAACCAACGGCACGGAATCATCGTTTCTGAATGCGGAACTGTTATCTATTACTACAGCTCCTGATTTTATTGCATGAGGAGCAAATTCTTTACTTATTGAACCGCCAGCGGAAAATAAGGCTATATCAATCCCCTCAAAACAGTCTTTAGTTAATAATTCAACAACTGTTTCTTTTCCGTTAAAGAGTATTTTTTTGCCGATAGAATTGGATGATGCAAGTAATTTTAGAATATTAACCGGAAAACGCCTTTCGCTTAGAACGCTCGATATTTTCCGGCCTACGGCGCCTGTTGCTCCGACAATTGCAATATTGTATCTTTTTTTATTCATATATCTTTTTTAGGACTCATTATTTTTATTTGAATCCTTTTTCCTTCGGAAAATAAGTTTCTGTATATGGTTTTTAAAAAAAATTCTTCGTCTTCGTTTTCTGAAAGATTTTTTATCATGTCAAGTATTTCTTCCTCCCTTTTCATATCTTCGATTTTTTCCTTTTTGTCCTGAGTCGAAAGAACTAATCTCAATCTTTCTTTAAGCAATTTGACTATTTTGATGTCTAATACATCAATTTTTTTTCTTATTTCCGATAAATCGTTCAATTTTTCTTATTCCCGAATCGAATTTTTTGTATTGCTTCGGCTATTTTTTCCCTATATACAAGCATAAAAACAGATTTTATTGCTAATATAACCGAAAACAACAAAAGTATAATAATATTGTAGGTATGAGTTTCCAAAATTATTTTTGTTAAAGGTAATTTCTTTTCCTTCGCAAACATCGGATAAATTATGTTGTTTTCTATGAAAGGATATTTTTCGGACTGATTTTCCTCCGCAAGAAAAATTTTAAATTTGTCTTCAGACTCATTTAATTTTTTATTCAATTCGCCGTTTCCGTAATCTTTTTTATACTTATTTCTTGTTTCGTCCAATTCCGAAAGCAGAGTCAGTTTATCGTTATTGTAAGACACTTCTCCGAATTCAGCTTTAAATTCGTTTTCTTTGGAAATTAAATCGTCGAATTTCTTTTGCAGATAATTATTTTTACTATGAAAACTGTTTTTTGAATTCTGCATGGTACATACAGCTTCAAATCCCCAACGGGAAGGCATAATTTGACAAATTTCAGGTATCGGTGCGTTATTATTAATGAACAACAGCTTATTCATGTCCTCAAATTCGACTATAAATCCACCGAAAATTATCTGAGGAACCAATATCAGCGGAATGATATTCTGAGCTGCTTTTGAAGTTAATCTCGGAATTGAAGAGATTAAAAGTCCGATGGTTATGCCGCTTACCGAAACGACCGTTGTTATCAGCAAATAGTTCAAGAACAGTTCTTTAATTCCGAGTATCCAAAATCCTAAGCTCAGAAAGAGAGTATTCTGGACTGTGGAGAATACGATCAGCGTAATAAATTTAGACACATAGTATTCAAGGCTGTTGATATCAAGCATCTTTTCCCTCAAAAGAATCGAGGCATCGCGGATAATCTCGTCAATACTGTTTGTCAGCGCAAAAAATATCGTAACAATAGTTGTCAGGAAGATAAAAGTCATTAAATATTTATTGTCGTAAAGAGAATAATTATTCGAAGGAGCGTATTTCAAAAGAAGCCCGATGATTATGCCGAGAACCGGAGCCTCAAGGAAAGTTATTGCAAGGTTTGACCTGTCTCTGAGTTTATTTATGAAATTCCTTTTTAAAAGCACAAAGAACTGAACAAATAACTCTTTTATCGAAAGCTTTGGTTTCGGCGGAATAAATTGGTTATTGGACATAGGAAAAGTCACATTTCCAGATTCTTTCTGATATTGAACAAATTCGTCTTTCCAATATTCGGGGCTTCTTTTTCTTATATCCAAAGGAGTTCCGTCTTTATCTCTTGCAGGCTCTTCCAAAGTTTCCAATATAAGATCAGGCTCGACATTCCTGCAGATCGGACATTCAATATTATATCCGAAATGTTGTCTTGAATGCTCTCTAAAGTATTTTAATGCATCGTAATTATCGCCTGAAAAAGCGAGTTTACCGCCTTTATCCAATACTATAACCTTATCAAATATCTTATAAATTTTGGAGCTCGGCTGATGAATTATCACATATACGATTTTCCCGTCAAGCGATATTGATTTTAATAATTCAACGATCTTTTCAGAATCTTTTGAAGACAGACCCGAGGTAGGTTCGTCCAAAAGCAGGACTTCCGAATCCGCCAGCAGCTCAAGTCCGATATTGAGCCTTTTCCTTTGTCCTCCGCTTAGTGTCTTATCAAGAGGATTTCCTACTTTGCTGTCTTTTTTATCTGACAAACCGATATCTTTCAATACCTTATTTACGAGAGCCTCAAGTACTTTATCATGCTTTGAAGGATATCTTAATTTTGCGTTGAAATATAAATTTTCATAAACTGTCAGATTATCAAACAATAGATCGTCCTGAGGAACAAATCCCATGAAATTCTTTAAAAAGGAATAGTTCCTGTGAAGGTCGAAGTTGTCTAATACCACATCTCCGGAATATGGTTTCTGATATCCGTTAATTACGCTTAGTAAAGTTGATTTTCCGCATCCGCTCGGACCCATAATGGCTACAAGATCGCCGTGCTCCATTTCGAAACTAATGTCGTCTAAACCGATGCTGTTATCGTTGAAAAGATGCTTCAATCCCCTGACTATGAAAGAGCTGAAACTAAATTTTGATAATTCTACTGATCTATTTTCCATATCAAAACTTAAAATCCTGCCGTTAATATAGAGTTTGTCATCCTGCCTGATTTCGTTGTTTCTGCAATGTTTGCTGTTCAGATAAATATCGTAAGGACAAGTACCGATTGAGAAAAAATATCTGCCTTCCTTTAAAGACACAATGGAAGCCCATTCGTTTTCGAGTTTGTCTTCGATTATCGCGTTACCTTTTCTGTTTGAAATGATAAAATCCTTTTCATCGGCGTCGAAATGATAAAAATCTCTTTCGGTAACATTTTCGGAAACAATTTTCTTTATATTTAAATTTTTCCGATTAATCTTTATGTCGTCGTTAATGTTTATATATATGGAGTTTTCCTTTATTTCTCTGTTTACGAAAAGTTCGGTTGACTTATCTAAAATATCGAGCCTTATAATTGACCTTGACAGATTTATAAATGCCAGCGAAGAATCATTTTGCTCCGCAGATAAAATTATCTCATCGCCATCCTTATTGAGATAAAATATTTTCTGATTAAAATAATTTAATTTGACTTTAAAATACGCTTTTATCTGCTCATAAAGAATGGTATAAGAATTGATTTTGATACTTGAA
>JAKLPX010000123.1 GCA_022013635.1 Candidatus Delongbacteria bacterium | reverse complement strand
TTGTTTTTTTGTTTTCTTTGAGTTAAATTCACAAAAAAAAGTTGAAGCGGTATGTATTTCGGAAGTTTTCAATATTTATATTTTTTGCCTTTAATTGTTTTGCCGCTGATAATTTACCTTATCTTCAGGAAAAAACCGGAAAAATTAGTTTTCAGTTCGTTGTTTTTATTAAAATTTATCGCAAAAAACATAAACAGGCGAACAAAAATTAAGGATATTCTGCTTCTGATAATCAGGACTTTGCTTTTACTATTCCTGATTTTTCTTTTTGCAAAACCGTTTATCGGCGATTACAAAGATTTTGATCCCGGCAAAAAAACAACGGCGATGATCTATATTGATTCAAGCCCTTCCATGGCAGATAAATTTTCAGGCAACAACAAATTCGATTCGGCAAAAAATTTATTAATAAAAAGCATAGACAAGGCGCCGTCCAAAACCGAATTTTATTTGATGACTTCGGATCCGGATGAAAAATTCAACGGTAATAAAAAAGACGCTCTTAAATTTCTCAACTCTCTGGAAATCTATGGCCGTGAAAGATCTCTTGATGAAATTATAACTCAAAGCGATTCTATACTTTCCGACATTGAAAATTCCAATAAAATTCTTTTGGTTTTAACTGACGGCAAAGTGAAATTCGACAAAGCAAATAATTTTTCAGACGATTATTTTAAAAAAGCCGTAATTTTTCAGACAGATGCAGATAAATCCGACGATATTTCCATTGATTCCGTCAGGATTATCAACAGAAATTTCGTTTTTATAAAACTTTCGTCCGAAAGTAAAAAAAATACCCGTCTCGATATTTTTCAGGACGGAAGAAAGATCCATTCGGTAAAAGCTGCTTTTGAAGACGATTTCTCAAAGGTATTAAAAATTGAACTGGAAGAAATGACAAACTCGGAAGTTTCGATTTCCGCAAAAATAAACGACGAGTCAAATCCTTTGAATGACAGCTATAATTTTGTTCTTCCGAAATTAGATAAAAAGAAAATTTTACTCGTCGGAGACAACAAGTCTTTCTGTATCCGCCGTCTTTTATCTCTGTTAAAAACCGGTTCCGATTCAATTTTTACTCAAAAGATAATAAGCCCCGCAAAAATAAACTCGGTTAAATTCAGCGATTACGACCTGATCTTTTTTGATGAAATGTCCCATTTGAGTTCTTTTACGGTATCAGGATTGAAAAATCATCTGAACGAATCCCGTTCCGTTTATTTTACCGCAAACGACAAATTGAATCTGAACGATTATAATTCAAACTTGGTTTCAATTCTCGGATTCCCGAATATATCGGGTTATGAAAAACTGTCAGGGTCTTTTGCGGGAATTAAAATAAAAGATTTGCAGCACCCGATTTTTAAAGGCGTGTTCGGCGAAAATTTCTCTAATATCGGCAGTGTTGAAATTTCAAATTACTATAAGGTTCTTCCGAATATATGGACAAGCCTGATTGATGTCCGTGACTCTCCCTTATTGCTTGAGAGAACATTCGGAAAAGGCAAGATATTTTTTCTCACAACCGGACTTGATCAACAAAGCTCGAATATTATTGAAAACGGCATCGCTATTCCTGTTTTATTAAATTCATTCTATTATCTGATCAGCGGCGAGATCGAAAGCGAATCCGCAAAAACCGTCGGAGATGCGGTTGAATCTGAAAACAATTTTTATCTCGTTAAGCCCGGAGATAACTATAATCCGGGGCATGATGAGATTTCAAAAAGATTCTCTCTTAAAAAACCCGGTTTTTACAAAATGTACAGCACGGACGGTATATATATTAAGCAACTGGCCGTCAACTGCGAAAGAGAGAATTATGAGAATAGAACAGATGAAATCGGGAAAACATTTAAAACCTCAATCCTCAAGACCGAAACCGGCGGTGAATTGGATCTGATCTCTTCTGAAAGTAAGGACATGACCGATTATTTACTGCTCATGATTTTATTGCTGATATGCGCAGAGATATTTTTGGTAAGGATACTGTAAATGATAAAAGCCGTCAACCTGTCAGTCAATTTAGACAGTAAAACCATTATAAATTCGGTTAGTTTCGACATAGAAAGAGGAGAATACCTTTCGATCATCGGCCCGAACGGTGCCGGCAAAAGCACTCTGTTAAAATCACTTTGCAGAATTATTAATTTCAGTTCAGGCGGAATAAAAATATCCGGTAAGAATATTATTGAATATAATCAAAAAGAACTTGCGAAGAAAATTACATATATCGGACAACTCCATCCCAATGATTTTACTGTTGAGGAATTCATTTTATTCAGCAGGTATCCATATTTTTCGGCTTTTTCGGGCATAAGCAAAAAGGATAAAGATGTGACTCACGAAAGCATGAAAATCACTTATACGGCTGAATTTGCGAAGAGAAAATTGAGCGATCTGAGTTCAGGCGAAAGACAGAGGGTTTCAATAGCTTCAGCTTTGGCTCAGGAAACGGATATAATACTGTTTGACGAGCCCGTTACGCATTTAGATCCGTATTTTGACCGTGAGATCAGCGAATTGATATATGATATTCATTTGAAAAAGGATCTGACGGTGATTATTGCTACCCATAATCTGAATAACGCCCTGAAATATTCCGGCAGAGTCATGGCGATTAAAAAAGGAAAAATCGAATTTATGAAGAATTCAGACCAAATTTCACCGGAAGATATGAGAGGCTTATTCGGAATAGATTTTATTTCACTTGAAAACCCTGCGGATAAAAAAACGGTTATGATAAGAGTATGACATCCCACACTAAAAAAATATACATCCTGATCATCTTGGCGATATTGTCTTTCATTATCAATTTGTCATTCGGTTCCAACCTCGCTTCTATCTATAATATTTTTTCTTCTGATACTTCTTTCGATATCATATTTAAAATAAGACTGCCCCGCGCCCTGATGGCAATTCTCGCAGGAGGAACATTCGCGCTTTGCGGAGCAGTATTTCAGTCTCTTTTCAGGAACCCGATAGCCTCTCCGTTCACGCTTGGAACAGCGGGAGGGGCATCGTTCGGCGTTACTTTATTTATTTCATTCTTTTCGATCCAAAGCTTTGCCGGAATGGCATTAACATCGTTGTTTGCATTTCTCGGTTCATTACTGTCAATCGCCATCGTTTATTTTGCTTCCTCAAGAAAAAGGAACTTCAATCCGAATTCTATGATCCTGACCGGTGTGGTTATCAATTTCTTTTTTTCGGGACTTATCTTATTTCTCCAGTATCTGACCGATCAGGCAAATGCGGTAAGGATAACAAGATGGACAATGGGCGGGCTTGACATAGTCGGCATGAATTCCATATATTTTGCCGCAGTAATTTTTTCGGCCGGGTTTATTCTGATCTATAATTTCAGGGACGACCTTAATCTGCTGTTTATCGGAGAGGAAATATCTGTCTCGCGAGGTGTTAATATTAATCGGTCGAGAAAGCATTTATTCATAATTTCATCTCTGATGATAAGCTCAATAGTCTCATTTACCGGACCGATCGGATTCATCGGCATCATTGCTCCGCATATCGCATCGCAGTATTTCGGCAGGAACTACAGGATATTATTGCCTTCGTCATTAGTGGTCGGCTCAATCATTCTATTAATTTGCGATGTGATCTCAAGAACGATTTTATGGCCGGTAGAGATACCTGTCGGGATCATTACCGCTTTGATCGGAGCAGTTTTTTTCATCAAAATAATTTCAAAATAAGTATTTTCCCGAAGTAAATATTTTTAATTTTATATTAGGTTTATTAGAAATTATTTGTAAATTACACATAATGGAGAGATATTATCAAATATCCCGTATTGCTAAAATCAAACATGGAGTCTTATCATGAAAGACAAGATCAAAGTGAAATGCGCTCATTGCAATGCCGAAATAGGCGAACTTCACAAAACTCCCGAAAAGAAATACATGGGTTGCGGAAGCTGCGGTAAAAGGACTTTGGTTACTATTAACAAAGACGGTTCGATCGTTACCAAAATATACGAAGAAAAACATATTCCACATCTAAATACGGAAAATGCAGTAAAAAGCTCTCTGAAAAAATGAAAGGATTCATATATTTTGCGCCGAACTAATAAAGAAAGAAAGTAATGAAAGACAATATAAGAAACTTCTGTATAATAGCCCACATAGACCACGGGAAATCCACTCTCGCGGACAGGCTTTTGGAATTAACCGGAACTTTAACCGGCAGGGAAATGAAAAATCAGACTCTCGACGATATGGAACTTGAGCAGGAAAGAGGAATTACCATAAAATCTCACGCCGTTACAATGAGTTATAAAGCCGATGACGGTAAAACTTATATTCTAAATCTTATAGATACGCCGGGACATGTGGATTTTACCTATGAAGTTTCGAGAAGTATTGCCGCCTGCGAAGGAGCATTGCTCGTAGTTGATGCGTCTCAGGGAATTGAGGCTCAGACTCTTTCTAATCTGTATCTCGCGATGGGGCACGATCTTGAAATCATACCCGTGATAAATAAAATTGACCTTCCCGCAGCGCAGCCGGAGCATGTCGCAAAGCAGATAAAGGATTTGATCGGATGTATTGATTCCGAGATTGTCTTTACTTCGGCAAAGACCGGCGCCGGAGTTGCCGGATTATTGGAAAAGATCATCACAGTCATTCCGCCGCCTAAAGGAGAGGATGAGAAACCTTTGCAGGCATTGATATTTGACTCTATGTACGACCAGTTCCGTGGAGCGGTAGCATATATTAAGCTTGTTAACGGAACGATCAGGCAGGGCGATAAGATAAAAATGTTCAATCAGGATGCTTTGCTCGATGTTGAAGAAATCGGAATACTGAAGCTTGAGAGGATAAAAAGAGAGCGGCTGTCGGCAGGCGAAGTAGGCTATCTGATCACCGGCACAAAAAACGCGAGGGATATAAAAGTCGGAGATACAGTTACTTATGCCAAAAACGGCGCTGAATTTCCGCTGCCGGGTTATCAGGATATAAAGCCGATGGTATATTCGGGAGTCTTCCCGGTCAGCACAGAGGATTATAACGATTTGAAAGATTCATTAGAAAAACTTAAACTTAACGATTCGTCTTTGGTATATACGCCGGAAAGTTCAACCGCTCTCGGTTTCGGATTCAGGGTGGGATACCTGGGCCTTCTGCACATGGAGATCGTTCATGAAAGACTTGAGCGCGAATACGATATGTCGGTAATAAATACATTCCCGAATGTAACATATAATGTTTATTTGTCCAGTGGAGAAATGGAAGTAGTAACAAATCCTAAAGATCTCGACATGAGCAAGAATATAATGCGGATCGAAGAACCTTTTATAAATGCTTCCATCATCACGATGACCGAACATATCGGCGCCATCATGAAATTATCCCTGGAGAGAAGGGGAGTTTATATTGCAACGGATTATATTGACGAAACAAGAGTAGTTTTAAAATATCAGTTCCCGCTTTCGGAAGTAATTTTCGATTTCTTCGATAAATTAAAATCAATTTCCCGCGGATACGCTTCCTTCGACTACGAGATTGCGGGTTATCAGGCTACCGATATGATCAGGCTGGATATTTTGCTTAACGGCGAAAAAATAGACGCATTGGCAGCGATCATTCATAGAGACAAATCATATCATTACGGCGAAAAGATCTGCAGGAAACTTAAAGAGATTATTCCGAGACAGATGTTCGACTGCGCAATTCAGGCCGCAATATGTTCCAGGATAATATCACGGAGTACCGTAAAAGCTTTAAGAAAGAATGTCCTCGCAAAATGCTACGGCGGAGACATTACAAGAAAAAGAAAACTTCTTGAGAAGCAGAAAAAGGGCAAGAAAAAGATGAAGCAGATCGGCTCGGTTGAACTGCCTCAGGAAGCATTTCTGGCTTTATTGAAAATTGATGAGTAAAAAAAATTACAAATATCAGTTATTTATCGCTGTTTTATTGATCATTTTGATCTGCAAAACGATAATTTTTGAATTTTACAGAGTAACCTCGACATCAATGTCGGAAACAATTTTACCGGGCGATTTTATACTGGTAAACCGTCTGGTTTTCGGCACTAATACGCCAAACAGGATAATAATCCCTTTTTTCAACTATGAATTTTCAATCCCTTCAATAAAAATCCCGCCGCTACGGAACATAAAGGAAAGAGATATTGTCGTTATCAGAAATAATAAGCATCCGGAATGTGAAAACAACCTTATAAAAAGAGTTGCGGCGGTCGAGGGGCAGGTCGTGAACTCATCATTAGATTCTTTCGTCGTTCCCGATGATAAGATATTCGTTCTCGGCGATAATTTGGCAACAAGTTACGATTCGAGAGACTTCGGCTTTATTGATAAAAGCGAAGTAATAGGCAAAGCCGTCATAATTTACGCATCAATTGATATTGACGGCAAATTCCGCTGGAAAAGATTCTTCAAGAATCTCGAATAAACAGATATATAGTCATAAATCAAGTAGTTAATTTTTTATCTAAGATAATCCAGTAACCGACCTTCTTAGAGCCAATTCTTTTTATAAATCCTGCATCCTTAAGTTTTTTCAATTGTCTTGTAATTGTTGCTCTGCTTAAAACTAGCTTCAACGAAATGTCCTCAATATTGCAACGCGGATTTTTTCTAATTTCTTTTAGAAGCTCATTTAAAGGCTCATTTAAAGGCTCATTTAAAGGCTCATTAAGCTCAGGATACTTGTTTTTTAGTATGGTCAGAAAGTATAACCTATCCTTGTCTGTTTGGAATATCGGTTCTTCAGACTCGTTATTTCTTACTTCTCAAGCAGCCATTTCCATGCAGGAATTATACCAATTTTAAAATCTTCGATTTCCTCTGAGCCTTCCTCATCAAATGTAATGATAGATAAATTATTTACTTTTAAATATTTTGCAGTCTTAATAAGAGCTCTAAATTCTCTTTTTCTTACTTCTTCATTTTCTAAGCTGTAGCACACCTGCATTAGACTAATGATTTTTTTCTTTAATGAAACTACAAAATCAACTTCAAATCCTTCTTTTGTTCTGAAATAGTTAATATCATATCTCTGTCTTCTAAGTTCCAGAAACACCATATTCTCCAGTGCTCTTGTATCATCAATACCTTCTCCATAAGATACGGCATTTGCTAGTGCCCAGTCGGCACAATAAACTTTTTTATAGTTTCTTGCCCTTATTTTTTCCGAAACAGCATAAATTTCGACAGTGTAAATCATGAATGCATCTGATAAATAGGAAAGGAATTTATAGAGTGTCTCGTTTGAAAAAGCAAAACCGCTCTCCCTTATATTCCCTGCCAGTTTATTTACAGTCATCGGACATCCGGTCCTTGAGATAAGCGAATCCGCAAAAACACGGAGTAGAGAAAGGTTTATATTATCATTATTATGAGCCTCTGCAATATCCCTTAAAATCATTGTATCCCAATAAGATCTCAAGATGTCTTCATGCAGTAATTCCGGTATATTTAACAATCCGGGAAATCCTCCCTGTCGAAGGTATTTTTTTAAATTATTTCTAAGCAGATCAATTCCCTTAGAAGTTTTTAAAGTAATTTTAATTCCGTAATGTCTTAAAAATTCATTAAATGAAAACGGACTCAGTTCGAAAGGGAAAAATTTACCTCTGAGTGAGGAAGAATATTCTCCTCTTTGAAGCGTTGCTGTGGAACCGGTGATAAGGACATTGTGGTATTTTGATTCTATTAAATAAAGAATGTAATCTTCCCAGCCTTTAATTAAATGTATTTCATCAAAGATAAAAATCACGCTCTCTTTATTTCTTTTCTCAGGAAAGAGACTGTAGTATGCATCATCAATTAAATTCAACTGTTCTGATCGTATTTTATTGATACGATGGTCGTTGAACTGAATACGGCAGATGTTTTGTTTCTTACCATTCGCTTTCATAAAATCAGCCAGTTGGTGAGTCCTGTAGGTTTTCCCGCACCTTCTTACACCTACAATACCTATTGCCATATTCTGAATAAATTCTAAGGGAAGGTCTCTTTCTGTTAAATCGAAATCGCTGTTATCCTGATAATCCAGAATTATTTTTTGAAATATTTCTATGCTCATAATTAACCTCCGTTTTTCTGAATATAAGTAAATCTATCTTATCAAAAGATAAATATACGCAAATATCTTTCTTTTCGCAAGAAAGAAAATAAAGTATGTGGCTGTACT
>JAKLPX010000122.1 GCA_022013635.1 Candidatus Delongbacteria bacterium | reverse complement strand
GATTAAAAAGGGAAATGCTTATGAAACGCCGGTACGGGAGATAATATGATGAAAGAAATATTTTTATTTTTGTTGATAATTACGATTCTTAAAGCTAATGATGAAAATCTGAAACTGAGCGGGTATCTTGAATCGAAAATGTCTTATTTTGCTTCTGAAGATGAAATCACTACGGCGAATGCGTTATTCAGGCTTGAAGGAAATTATGAAGTAACCGATAAAGGGAAAGTAGAGACTCATTTATTATATTACTATGATATGCAGCCGGTTGATCCGTTTTCAGGCTTTAAAGAAAATAGTTTTTACAGCAAGTTGATAGATCAGTATTTTCAGGAAAGTTATGAAAATCTTGATGGAACAGATCAAATTATTGTTGCCAGACTTCTCGAAATATATTCTTCAAGTACATTTGACCATTTAGCATATTCTGCATTCTATCCGAAAGAAAAACTTGTAATGGACAGAGCTCTGATAAAATTATACTTCGATTCGTTCGATCTGAATTTCGGCAAACAGCAGATCGCATGGGGGACAGGTTACGCTTTCAATCCGACTGATATATGGAATATAAAAGATGCAACAAATCCGAACGGGTCGAAAGTAGGCGTTCTTGCTATTAATTTAGAATATTTTTTCGGTGAGAATTCATCTTTAAATATAATTACGGCGCCAGGGAGTAATTTTGATCACTGGCGATACGGTTTTAGAGTCAAATCAACTGTTGACAGATACGAATATTCTTTTTCGGCCATAAGAGATAAGTCAGACGACGGCGCAATGCTGAATATTCCGGAAAAAATTCAGTTGGGAACGGATTTTGCGGGTGAGATTATAAACCGCATAGGAATTTTCGGAGAAATAGCGGTTTCAAACCCGAGATATACGGGAATGGAAATGAGTGAAACGGATTCGCTTTATTTTCAACTATCAACAGGATTAGATTATACTTTTAAGAACGGACTGTATCTTCTGGGAGAATATTATTATAATGATTTGGGAAAGAGCGATTATAAGGATTACGATTTTTTATCTTTCACAAGACTTACAGCGGGGGAGATGTCGGGACTGGCTAAAAATTATTTTTCGGCAGCGGCGTCATATTCATTTTTTGATGACTATACTTTTACATTGATAAGCTTAACTAATCTGAATGATATATCGTCGGTTCTGGTTCCGGAAATAGAATATGCTTTTCATCAGAATATTTTAATTAAATTCAATTCGAATATTTATATCGGGAACAGTTCTGTTACTGAGTTCGGGGGCTTAATAAATAAATATACAGTAAGTGTTATTGGATATTTTTGACATAAAATATTAATTTATCTTCTTGAATTGCCGGAAAGATAAAATTATATTAAGAGTATAAAAAATCAGGAACCGATTCCAATGGAAAAGTATTTTGAGAAGTTAATAGCCCATAGAAGAAAATTGCATACTATACCGGAAATTGCGTTTAATGAGATCGAAACAGGCAATTATATTAAGCAGTGCCTGCATGAACTCGGATATTTTAATATACAGCTGATGGCGAAAACCGGTATTATTGCTGAATACAGAGTAAATGACGGTCCTTATATAGCCTTCAGATCGGACATTGATGCATTAAAAATAAAAGAAGAAACAGGTTTTGAATTCGCTTCAAAAAATGAAGGATATATGCATGCATGCGGTCACGATCTTCATATAAGCATGCTCCTAACGCTTGCGGAATGGATAGAAAAAACTAAACCCGAAAAAAATATTCTGCTGATTTTTCAGCCCGCAGAAGAAGGACTCGGCGGCGGTGAGGTTATGGTCAAAGAAGGATTATTCGATAAGTTTAATGTAAAAGAGGTTTATGCGCTTCACAATACAACCGAATATCCTGTAGGTACAATAGCTCTGAATGAAGGTAAAATGTTTGCCGGAACCATCGAATTTGAAATTCAGCTTGAAGGAAAAGGCGGTCATGCCGCCGTTCCGCATCTGAACAACGATCTTATAACTGCGTCGGTAAACCTTATAAACCTTCTTAATGCAATAGAGCCGAGATTTTTGGATCCAATTCACGAAAATCTGCTATCAATCGGAATGATTCATGCGGGGGAAGCGGCGAACATCCTGCCGTCATCAGCCGTAATTAAAGGTACTGTCAGATCTTATTTTAAAGTTGACCTGAATACTATAAAAACTAAAATAAAAGATATGGTTTATTCCATTTCAATAGCTTTCGGGATAAAGGCAAAACTATTGATTCATTCAGAATATATACCGGCAGTAAATAATAAAGAAATCGTAAAGAAGATAAAAGATACTGACTTCGGAAAAGGCATAAATGTCGTGGATTGCCCACAGAAGATGACGGGCGAGGATTTCGGATTCATGCTTGAGGCGGTTCCGGGCGCTATCGCATGGCTTGGAGCGGGAAATGATCTGAATAGAACGACCGGTCTTCATAATCAGGCGTATAATCCAGATGAAAAATCAATGATGGTTGGCTTTAATTTCTTCAAAGTAATATTAGAAAATTTCAGTATTTAATTTTATAAGGAGCCACAGATGGACGAGTTAAATATACCGAAACTAAAGAAAGAAGTGGAAATTGCGTTTAAGGACGGCGGAGTGATAAAAATCTCAAAAATGACACTTTTTCTGAATCATTTTTCCGCGCATCATTCGGGAGAGGAAACGGTATTGGAGATATTGAACGACAAATCTCAGTTTATTCCTGCCATGATATCCAACGGAAATAAAGAATTTGCAATACTGAACATAGATTCGATTATTTATGTAAGCGAATTTGAGCAGGTAAAAATGGATTTAAAAAAAGAGGATATACACATTCAATTCATTACCGGTGAAAAAATGGAATTTATGATCCATGAAGAACTGCCCGGAAACAGATCAAGAGCGATTGATTTTTTAAACAGCGGCAGAACTTTTCTGACTTTCTTAAAGGACAACAGAAAAATTTATATAAACAAAAACAAAATCAATAAGGTGGAAGTAATATGAGCAATATTGAAAAAATGCTGAACATGATGGTCTCTAAAGATGCCGAAAAAGTTGTTTTAAATTTGGGAGAACCTCCTTATATTGTCATTAAAGGGCAAAACAAATTCCTGTCCCAGACCGTTCTTAACGAATCCGACTTAGTATCAATGAAGACGGATTGCGAAGAATTCTTCGGCGATGCCGCCAAATTCAACTTCAGTAATAAGTCAATTAAAGTTAACCGTTCCGCTAATTCTATAATATTTGAGATAAATAAACCCGGTTCGGAAAATAAAAACACCGTTGCCGGCGCCAGCAGAACCCAAACCGAACAACAGGGCGGAAATGTAAATATTGATGAATTGTTAAGATATATGTTGGAAAACGGCGCATCGGACCTTCATATCTGCAGCGGAACTAAACCGATGTTAAGGATAGACGGCGAAATGGTAGAGCTGGAAGATTTTCCGGAAGTTACGGAAGATGAAATGTGGCCTATCATTAATTATGTTACTCCGCAAAAGAATATTGATGAATTTAAAAATACGAACGATTCCGATTATGCATATCAGATAGAAGGATTATGTCGTTTCAGGGCTAATATTTTCAGGGATCACAGAGGAATTGGAGCTGTATTCAGACAAATACCGTTCGAAATTCTATCCCCGGAAGTATTAAAGATACCGAAACGAATTATTGAATTATGTTCTATGCCGAAAGGTCTGATTCTTGTCACGGGTCCGACAGGTTCCGGAAAATCCACAACTCTTGCCGCTTTGATCGATCATGTAAACAGAAATTATAAAAAACATATCATCACAATCGAGGATCCTGTGGAATTCGTTCACAAAAATCAGCAATGCCTGATTAATCAGAGAGAAGTCGGAATACATACCCAATCGTTTAAGAGAGCTCTCAGAGCGGCTTTGAGGGAAGATCCGGATGTTATTCTCGTAGGCGAGATGAGGGACCTTGAAACTATCGGAATAGCCATTGAAATGGCTGAAACAGGACATCTGGTTTTCGGAACTCTGCATACAAATACTGCAGTCGGCACTGTTGACCGTATCATTGACCAGTTTCCTTCGAATCAGCAGAATCAGATCAGGGCAATGCTTGCAGATTCGCTGATCGGTGTCGTTTCACAAATGCTTTGCAGAAAAAACGGTGGCGGCAGAATCGCGGTTTACGAAACTCTTGTAGTTACTTCAGCAGTGGCTAATTTAATTCGCGAAAGCAAAAATTTCCAGATACCTTCAATTATGGAAGTGGGTAAAAATCAGGGGCAAAAGCTCATGACGGAATCGTTTATTGATTTAATTAAAGAGGAAATAATTACAGTTGACGAAGCATTGTCAAAAGCCGTTGACAGAAATCAGCTGCTTCATGCGCTTCAAAATAAAAATATGCTTACAAATATTAATTTATGATCAATCAGGACCGTTAGCGATGTTTTTTTTATAACTTCCGAAAAAATATAAAAATCCGCCGTAACCGCTTATTACTAAAGATATGGTTATTGTCAGGAAATCTATTGAAGCGGCAATGTCTTTGTTAATATCAAAGCTTTTAAGAATTATTACCCATGAAATTGCGCTCAGTCCCAGACCGTTAAAAGAAATCGGTATCATTTTAATTACATTTATTATTGAAAAAAGCGCTACCGCGTGTGCATAAGTCAGATTAAGATCAAGACTTTTTAAGATAAAAAATACGAAAAAACCATCGAAAATCTTAAAGGAAAAAGATATAACAAATACATAGAATAATTTTATAATTGATGAAGAGTAATCGGCAAAATCCTTCAGGTAAACCAAAATTGATTCGGATATCTTTTTCGGCAAATAAGTGTCTATAATCTCGCACAATGCTATGTTTGTTCTTTTATTAATTACTGCAAACAAAGATAATGTTAAAGTAGCCAATAATATTATACTTATACCAAGATAACCCTGTCCGGATGAAATATTTAACAGCATAAATCCTAAAAGACCGATCGTTAAAAGAGAGATTAATCCTATTACTCTTTCTACTACTACCGAAGAAAGCGCGATTTCCTTCGAATCAATCTCTTTCGACGCCCCGATGATTCTGGTAATGTCTCCTCCGATTGAACCAGGCAGAAAATTATTGAAGAATGTGCCTATAAAGTATTCCCTGAGACAGGCTTTATAACTCATTTTCCGGTCTTTTATGGCAATTACGAACTGCCATCTGTAAGCAGCAGCGAAAATAGACATTATAAAAAACAGAATCGCTAAAAACAGATATCCGGTTTTTATGCTTCTCAAAATATTTATAAGGTTGTTAAAATCAACCAGATAGTAGAAAAGATAGAATAAAAGCACTATTGAAACAGCGATTCTCAGATATTTTGAAATATTTTTTTTCAAAACTGAAATTTACCTCAGGATTTTTATTCGAGATCTGCTTTTATGGCCAGATATTCTTTATTGTCCGGCTCGATTGCAAGATATCTTTCAACAGCTTCAAGCGCTTTTTTATCATCTTTTGAAATTGCGTATATTTGGTATAAAAGGTCTATCGCCTCAAGATCTTTGGAATTAATCGTAAGATATTTCTCTATTACCTTTATCGCAAAATCTTTATTTCCACCCTGATACACTATAACGCCGAATTCTTTGAAAAGCGCGTTCATTAAGACCTGATCCCTTATTGAAGATATCTTATCGAGAATAAATTCCGAAATTTTATCAACTATCATTTTCTCGTCAACTCTTACGAATCCGGCATAAAGCTCGAAATATTTTTCATATTTTTCTTTTTTCTCAGGCATCAATTCAATTTCATTCAGGATTTTATCGAGAATGCCGATGCTGTGTTCGCCGTAACCTCTGGAAGCTGTGTAAAGAAGAAATCTTATTTTCTTTTTTAATGACAGCGTTTTAATGTCAACGCCGTTGATTAATTCCTTTCCTCTGTCCGATTCGCCGACATCCGAGTACATACCGGCAATTTCGGCGACGACCATCTCATTGGAAAAAGGAATAATATAAGACGGGATGAGTTCTTCCATTTTAGCAAGAATGTATCTCTTTTTATCGTTGGTGGAAAATTTATAAAACTCAATATAATCGTAATTTATCTTCAAATCAAGCGATTGTGTATCTTCCATTTCATCATTGTTGATTTTTGTTTCGTCAAAATAAATAGCGAGCTGTAAAAATGCGCTTCGGTAATTTTGAAGAAGTCTTTGGATATTATCATCGAAATAAATATCAGGATTGCTTAAATTTCTGTATGCAGGCAGATACCGTCCCAAAATTCTTTCATAAACTACTTTCGGGTCAATTCCTTTATCAGCTTTATAATCAACGACCCTGAAGCACAATCCGTCCATTCTCATCCATTCATCCAGCCCAACGAAATTTGAATTTCCGACAGTCACGGCAAAATATATAGGTCTTTTCCAATCCATTTGAGCGTTATACGCGATCAATTCTAGAACCATCTGATCCTGTATTTTAATAAATCCTTCAGATTTTCCCTGAACATTAACTTGCATGGTCGGCCCGAATTCCCATTCGATTTTTTCCGAACTGTCGGTGGCTGGAAGTTGTATTTTCTTTTTTTCAGGCCAATACCGTCTCATGAAACCGTCTGAAGTCATGTGATGCTGATCGAAATATTCGTCTATTTGTTTTTCGGTATATCTGATATATTCGGGCATGTTTTTCTTTAGCTGTCCTATATACCATCCGGTATTCAAAAGCGATAAATTAATTACCTGAACATCTTTTCTGATTCCTTCGACTTCCTGAAGATACCACACAGGGAATGTGTCGTTATCGCCGTTTGTAAATAGAATTACGTTCTTGTCTCAGCTTTCTAAAATATTGTTTGGATAATCCCATGCCACGCAATTGCCTGATCTGTTGGAAAAGTGATAATTTGCATTTAATTCAAGCAGCGGAATGATCAGTCCGACGACACTTATGGTAAAAATCAATTTTTTAAACATACCGTTCTCTTTTAAAGCCTCCATGACTGAAGTTAAACCCATTCCTATCCATATCGAAAAAATGAAAAAAGAACCCACATAAAAATAATCTCTTTCTCTCGGTTGTAAATAATCCTGATTCTGATAAATAACAAGACCCAGGCTCATGATTATAAATAATGCCAATAAAGCTGATGCTTTTTTCCAATCTTTAAAGAAATGGTGCAACGCACCCCACAGACCTGCAAGGAATGGAACCGCAAATAATCCGTTCAGACTGACAGCGTTATTAATTTTATTGATATTCATACCTAAAAACTGCCAATTAAAATATCTTATATACATATCAACGATCTGGTATTTCCAGAAAAAAGCCCAGTGTCCTTTCCACGGATCTCCCGCAGAACCTGCGGCAACTCCGATTTTTTCTAAGGATTCCATGTATTTTCTATTCGGTTCTCCGAAAAAAAGAGTAATCGCATTTTTAAGTTGTTGTTCGTCGCCATACTGTTCTCTATTGAGATAAGCAAGCATTCTCTGCAAGTTTGAAGGATCATTTTCATTTATCGGAGGATTTAAACCGGCTCTCAGATATATCATCAGATAAGTTGAATATCCGAGGATCAGCAAAAGAGGCATGATAAATGCCAGCGAAATATCTTCATTGTTTTCCATTCTCTGGAATATGATCGTGAGAATTAAAAATATAAAAAGCAAATAAATTTTCCAGTCAAGCGGAAACGCGAACAGAACCAATACGGAGATGATTACTCCAAAACCTACTATCATAGCTGTTCTTTTATCATAATACCACATTATAAAAACACTTACCGGCAGGGTAAGAATGTTAAGCAAATGTACTCCGGTTCCTAAACCAACCAGCAGCATTATCAGCAGAAGGTATTTTGAGGAGTCATTATTTTCATGCTTTTCAGTCCATACAAGCGTCAACCAAATAATTATTGAAGTAAAGAACATGCTTAAAGCATAAACCTCAGCTTCAACGGCATTGAACCAAAAAGTGTATGTGAAAGCAAATGTCAAAGCTCCGACGGACGAGCTTATATTAATTATGAAAATATCGTAAATATCCTTTGCCCCGCCCCGCCAGTTTCTTATAAGTCTTGCGCTTATTAAATATAGGAATAATACAGTGAACGAACTGGAAAATACCGAGATAAGATTGACTCTTAAACCGATGTCATTAACAAAAGGAAGCATCGAGAATATCCTTCCGAGCATTAAATAGAATGGTGCTCCGGGGGGATGCGGAATCCCAAGTATATAGGATGTGGTAATGAATTCGCCGCAATCCCAGAACAGTGTTGTGGGAGCTACTGTCATAAGATACACTATTGAAACTAAAATAAAAATTACAGTTCCGATAATTCTTGTGGTTTTTTTCTCGTTAATAATCATTTTATTCCTATTGATTTGTTTTTAGAGAGGAACTTTATAAGCGAATAAAGCTACCGTTATAAATTTCCGATTGTTAATTATCATATAATGAAATTCATTATCCTTTGTCTTCTTTAAAAATTTGTCTGATCTCATCAACGGATTTATTCAGTCCGAGCAATACCATTAATTTTAATCTTGCCTTTTCACCGTTCAGATCGTATCCCATAATAGCGCCGTTCTCTTCAAGCCGTTTCGCTCCGCCTTCGTAACCGTAAATGCCCAATACCCTGCCGTTGGGAACTCTGGAGGTAATTACGACAGGAATGCCTTTTTCCATGGCATCAATGATACCGTACTGCATTTCAGGATTCACATTACCTCTGCCGAAAGCCTCGACAACTATACCTTTTGCACCCGTTTGGACAGAGTAGTCAATAAATTTTCTGCTCATACCGGCGCATAATTTTATCATATCAACATTTGTTTCGATCTTTTCAACACTGAATTTATATCTGAATTCAGATTTTCTGTAAAAAATAATATCGTCAACATCAATCATTCCAAGAATACCGTAGTGAGGCGCGTCAAAGGCATTTGTAAGACTTGTGGAAGATTTATAAACTTCTCTTACACTGAAAATTTCATCGTTTACGGCAAGCATGACACCTCTGTCAAAACTATTTTCATTTGCGGCTACTCTTATTGCGTTAAAAAGATTTCTCGGTCCGTCAAGACCGGTTTCCTCATTTGAACGCATCGCGGCTGTAAATATGACAGGTTTTTTTGTCTGAAGCGTCAGGAACAGCATATAAGAAGTTTCTTCAATTGTGTCCGTTCCATGTGTAATAACCACTCCGTCAAATCCGTCAATCATTTTTGTTACAATATTGGAAAGCTCGAACATTTTTAAGGGCGTCATCATCGGACTGGGGATATTGCTGAATTCGTAAAGTGTTAAATCTGCGATTGTGTCAATTTCCGGGATTAATAGCAGAATCTCTTTTCCCGTCAGGGAAGGGACTACTCCGTCTGCACTGCCTTTCATCGAAATCGTGCCGCCGGTTGTTATTATCAGAATCTTTTTCTTCATGGTACGATCTTAATTTATTTTTTTCTACTTCTACACGCATAAAAAAAAATTGTTCAGATATCTATCCGTAATTTCATTTAAATGCGAGTAACAAATATATTGTTTTAAATTTGTTTTTCCAAGAAAATAATTTTGGAAACCAGCCGAATGAATTTTGAAAAAGTTATTAACAAGTTGTAAAACAGGCGTAATATAAAGCTAAAAACACTACAATTCGGTGCAGTGCCTGAGATTTTTTTTGGAAAAATGCTATGAAATACGCTTGAAAAAAAAATGAATATTTCTCTTGACAAATGATTGCGCAGTGCTTAGATTGCTTATATCAAGGCTAAGTTGGGAGGAAAGAGAAGAAAAACAAAAAAAAAGGAGACCAAAATGGCAACAGCAAAAAAAGAAATGGGCTACTGTGTAAAATGCAGAGCAAAAAGCGAATTCAAAGGCGCTAAAGAAGTAAAAATGAAAAACGGAAGACCGGCTCTAAAAGGAACTTGCATTTCTTGCGGTACCGGTATGTACAAAATTCTTTCTGCAAAGAAAAAATAACCGTAAGATCTTCGACAAAGTCCCGAATATTTTCGGGACTTTTTATTTGTGTCAAATTCGGATGAATTCCGTAACCTCTTGACAGCTATGTTATCATTTGATTCCTTATTCGGCGCGCCTACCACTTTTTCTTAACGCCGCTGCTCTCTTTCTGTATCATGGCTTTTTTAACTTCTTTCTGAATATCGTCTTCGTTTTTTTCTAAAGCCTGGAGAAGTCGTTCAGCCTCTTCTTTTGACATCTTTTGTTTATCTTCCTGTTCTTTCTGTTGCTCCTGTTGGTCTTTCTGCTGCTGATCTTTTTGCTGTTGATCTTTATTTTGATCCTGCTTCTTTTTATCATCTTTTTTCTGCTGCTGATCTTTGTTCTGATCCTGCTTTTGATCTTTCTTGTCTTTATCCTGATTCTGTTGCTGCTGCTGTTGCTGTTCCAAAAGCTTTTTCACTATCTCATAATTTATTGCGGCTTCCCTGTTATCGGGATCAAGCTTAACGGCATCTTTATAATAAGCCAAAGCATCCTCCGGTTTCTGCTGCATAAAAAAAGTAT
>JAKLPX010000121.1 GCA_022013635.1 Candidatus Delongbacteria bacterium | reverse complement strand
GATCAACTTTCTCACATCTTCGATCATATAGATATCATAACCTGCTTTGAATACCGCAGTAAACGCTATTTTATTGTCATTAAACGAGGCTTGGGAGCATCCTGTCATAAAATTTGTAAGTCCGCTAATATCGCCGTTTAACAAGTCTTTATAGTAAATATTGCCGATCCCTGATTCGTCAGAAATAAAACCTATTCTGTTATCGTCAATCCAGAAAGGCGAAAATTCTTTGAATTCAACAGTATGAGTAACTGCTGTAATAACATCGCTTTCAACATCAAGAACATAAATATCTTTTACATTCATATTTCTGTGAAGAACTTTTTCCAATGATTTTTCATCTACGGTCAAATCTGTCAATCTGTCTGAAGAAAATGCGATTTTTTTCCCGTCGGGAGAGAATTTCGGTTCGGTATCAGAATAAATATCATCAGTCAATTTTTTTAATTCGTCGGTTTTAATATTGTAAATATAAATATCACTGCAACCGTCTTTAACTCCGGTAAAGCACAAATAGTCGCCGTCTTTTGACCATTCTGGATAATAAAGTCCGTCTAAACCGAATTTCTGTCTTTTGATCCTTTTGCCTGTTTCAGCGTTATACACGAACAATGCATCCTGCTCAGAACTTTTTGAGAAAAAGGCAATATATCTGCTGTCGGGAGACCATGCGAAACCGGGTCTGAGCCAGTGAAATTCTTCAAAATCGCCCGAAGATTGTCCCGATACTATTTTCCGGACAATTTCGCCGTCGAACGATCTCATAAGATAAATATCGAAATAATCTGATTTATTGCTTAAAAATACTATCTTTTTGCCGTCGGGACTTATTACCGGAGAATTGTTTATCGAGTTCCCGTATTTTTCATGGTCCGACAATCTTGTCGCAACGGATTTCGGTTCGTCTGTTTTAATCAGTGTGTCCCAATATTTCGTTTTCAGCCATTGATGCCAGTTAAGAGATAATTCTTTGAAATTTGTTCCGACAGCATCCAGAAATGCGTCTTCAACCGATCTGATTATATTTATCCCTCTTAAAATCTCTCCGATCTTTTTGCTTCCGTAAGTATCCGCGATATACTTAAAAAGAGATTGTCCGCCTTTATAAGCCATATAATTATTCAGGTAATAAACATTGCCGATATAGTCGTTATAAACAGCGTCTCTGACAGTCTGATCCGATTCGCTGTCCCAGCCTCCTCTGCTTTCGTATTCGGCAATTCCTTCCATAAACCATAGAGGCATATTCATTCTGCTTAAGCCTGTCACTATGGATTGATAATTTCCCTGAAAAAGCATCTGATTCATGACGGCATGAGTCAGTTCGTGATGAATAACATGCCTGAATTCTTCCCAGTTTCCTTCATAAGGCACAACAACCCGATTTTTAAAAAATTCGGTAAATCCTCCGACTGATTCTTCCGGAATACCGCCCATAACATTCGTTTCCTCGAAATGATTATGTGAATTATATACGATAATGTGGATCTTGGATTTGGGAACATACATTAAATCCTTATTTAGATACAAAAGAGATTTTTCTGCTACTACTGCGCAAAAGTCAGCCAATTTATCCCCGCCCTGATAGAAATATATTTTAAAATGCTCGGTTTCAATGGACTTCCAGTCGAAATCATGGTATTGAACCTTGTTTTTCCCGAATGGAAATAAGCTTACTGCGAGCGTAATGAATAATATTGTCAGGATTTTTTTCTTCATTTTTATCCATCGTTCTATTTTCTATCGTAATATATGTAATAAAATTATTTTATGCGATTACAAGTTTAATAAAATTATGGCGTGCTTATTTTTAATGTCATTTTTATGATTGAGCCCTGTATTATTTCGTCTGAAGGGCTGACAGTTTCCGATTTTACGCTCAAAATTAGAGAGCCGCTCTGTATTATTATATCGCCGTAATTTTTTATTTTTTTATAAACACTCATTGTCCTTCCTGATTCAGTGAATTTATCAAAATCAAATTCACTGTTTTGACGAATCGAAAAAACGACATGGTTTTCAGTTAATTCGATATTGAAAACAGCCTTATTAATATCGCAGTGGTCTTTTGTTTCGGAAATTATTTTATTCAATATTTCATTAATTAAATTCCTTTCCAAATAGAGAGTGGTTCTTATGTTGTCATATAAACAATCAAAACTGTTGGTTTTAAAACAGAACCTGTTTTTTATATCGCGTTTTTCCTTGTCTGTAAAATCTCTTTCCCGATATATTTTAAAATAACCATCGAGGAATTCAGAATTTTCTCTGTCCAACATTTTCCTGAAAGAATTATAGTAATTTAAAATATCCGGCAGATAAATAAGATTTTCGTTCCTGTCATAATCCGTATCTAAAATTCTGTAAACACTTTTATTGACATCTCCATTGAAATTCAAAGGCGAGAAAAATTTTGATAAATAATTAATTAATCCTGTTTTTTCGTATATAACATCATTCCGCAGTTTGGAATATTTCTCGTAAAGATCGCTGCTGCCTTTCGTATGAAAATAATCGAACCAGTCTTTTTCGATAATTTTTTCGAAAACCGAATCGTTGTTACGGTAACCGCTTACGGCTATAATTTTTACTGACGGCAATTGCTTTTTTATTCTTCTTGCAAGCGAAACTCCCGCGATTATCAAATCCGGATCATATTCATTATCACTGCCGCCGAAATTGATATCGGTTATTAAAATATCCGGTTT
>JAKLPX010000120.1 GCA_022013635.1 Candidatus Delongbacteria bacterium | reverse complement strand
CAGCTGATATTTTCAGGAAAAAATATTCGATTTTATCGTCGTCAATCATTATGGAATCCCTGATGTTAATGCTGATTTTATCGTCCGGATCGCCTTCGATAGTGATAATTTTAACCATTGACTCGCTTTTTTCGCTTTTTTCGCCAGTATTCAGTATGATATATATATATCTGATGAATAAAAAAAACAGAAAGAGAAATATTAATGCTGCAAATGTTTTTTTATGCATATAAATAAACAGCAATATTCTTTTGATTCCAAGCACAAATTGATTTTTTTTCTTTTTATTTCCGTTTTTTTCGGTAAGCAATTCCAAGATCAGATCATTCTGCTTTTTTTTCTCCTCGTCTTCAGTAAGTTCAATATGTAAAAAGTCTGCATATTTTTTTAAAAAAAGGTCGTAATATGATTCCGGTACGGAAGATTTATCATTGTTTTCGATAGCGGCAATAAAAGATTCCCTAATCTTGGTTTTTTGAGATATGTCAGAAATACTCAGTCCCGATTCCGTTCGTTTTGCCTTTAAATTATTTCCGATATCTCTAATCACATTTTTCCCATGCATTTTATCAATTGTGGAATATAATCAGATTTAGGAATTTTGTCAAAGCGAAATAAATGATTTGTTTTTAGGAAAATGAACTACTTGACAAAGATATGTTAATTTCATATTTTTGGCAGGATTGGCAGGAAATTAATTGAAATTAAAATCGCGGGGTTCAAGTGAAAATTTTAATTACAGGTACAGCAGGCTTTATTGGGTTCCATTTATCTGTAAGACTGATTGCTGAGGGTTATGATGTTTATGGATTGGACAGTATAAACGATTATTACGATGTTAATGTTAAATTTGGAAGATTGAATCTATCAGGAATAGATTCTGAAAAAATCGAGTACGGTAAGCCGATAAAAAGTAAAAAATATGATAATTACTCATTCGTAAAATTAAATCTCGAAGACAAAGAGAATCTTGAAAAACTTTTTAAATCGGAAAAATTCGATGTTGTCTGCAATCTCGCCGCACAGGCTGGAGTAAGATACAGTCTGACAAATCCCGAAGCTTATATAAATTCAAACATTATAGGATTTATGAATATTCTTGAAGCCAGCAGGCATAATAACATAAAACATCTCGTTTACGCGAGCAGTTCCAGCGTTTACGGCATGAACGAAAGCTATCCTTTCTCTATTCATCATAATGTTGACCATCCTGTAAGTCTTTATGCCGCATCAAAAAAATCCAATGAACTGATGGCGCATTGCTACAGTCATTTGTATAATATTCCGAGCACGGGACTGAGATTCTTTACGGTTTACGGCCCGTGGGGAAGACCGGATATGGCTTTATTTTTATTTACAAAAGCCATAATCGAAGGAAAGCCGATTGATGTTTTCAATAACGGGAATATGAGAAGGGATTTTACCTATATTGACGATATTGTCGAAGGTTTGGCAAGGGTGATAAAAAATCCGGCAAAATCAAACTCAAATTGGACGGGAAAAGACCCTGACCCCGGAACCTCAACGGCTCCATACAGAATTTATAATATTGGAAGTAATAGACCTGTGCTATTGATGGATTTTATCGGCACAATTGAAAAATATTTGGGAGTAGAAGCAAAAAAGAATTTTCTTCCGCTTCAACAGGGAGATGTACCGGCAAGTCACGCAGATGTACAGGATTTAATAAATGATTTCGGTTATAGCCCGCAGACAAGCATTGAACAGGGAATAAAAAAATTCCTTGAATGGTATATTGATTTTTACAAAATTAAAATAAAATTGAGAGAAATTGACGGCAGATTATAAATTATAGAGGATTAAGAAATATGAATGAACCTGATCACATATTAATTACGGGCGGTTTGGGATTTATAGGCTCGAATTTTATAAGATACATTCTGAAGAATAAAAGAGATGTCAAAATTACAAATCTCGACAATATGACTTATGCCGGAAATCCGCAAAACTTGATAGGTGTAGAGAAAGAGTATCAGGGAAGATATGTTTTCATCAAAGGCGATATCTGCGAACAAAACGATGTTGAAAAGATTTTTGCGGAACATAAACCCGATGCGGTAATAAATTTCGCGGCGGAATCTCATGTTGACCGTTCAATCGAAGATCCGAATGTCTTTATAAAAACTAATATTCTCGGTACTGCTAATTTGTTAAATATTTCAAAAAAATATTGGAAAGACCAGTATTCTGATAAAAGATTTTTACAGATTTCAACAGATGAAGTTTACGGAAGTTTGCCGGAAGACGATCCGGAGATCAAATTTACGGAAAATACGCCTTTGAACCCCCATTCGCCTTATTCGGCATCGAAAACATCGGCGGATTTGATCGCTATGTCTTATTTTGACACTTATTGTTTTCCTGTCTTAATAACGAGATGCTCAAATAATTACGGTCCTTTTCAATTTCCTGAAAAACTCATACCTCTGATAATCAGCAAAGCCCAAACGAACGAAAATTTACCTGTTTACGGAGACGGTAAAAATATAAGGGACTGGCTTTTCGTGGACGACCACTGCTCGGCAATTTGGACTGTTCTGAAAAAAGGCACAATCGGAGAAGTTTATAATATCGGCGGAAATAACGAAATTCAGAATATAGAGATAGTTAAAATGATTCTT
>JAKLPX010000119.1 GCA_022013635.1 Candidatus Delongbacteria bacterium | reverse complement strand
TCGTAATATTTTTTTCTTTCCCGTTCTAGATTTTTCAGATTAATTAACTGTTCCGAAAATTTTTTCTCCAACAACAGTTCTGTTTCTTTATCAAGCATTTTTTTAACTTCATCATACAAAAAGCTTACGATTTCTGCCTGATTATTTAATCTGGCAACCTCTAAAGGTGTAAGTCCGTTTTTATTGCTTGAAAGCACGGATACTCCGCCTTCTATCAGTGATTTTACTTCATTTAAATCGCCATTTTTAACAGCCTTAAAAAGTTTGTCTTCGTTTGAAGAGCAGGAAAAAAAAGAAAACAACGCGATCAAAACGATAATTATTTTATAAATTTTTCTTACCATAAATTATCCTCAAGAAACATTAATGTTTAAAAAAATCTTTTTCCCTTTTTTCAGAATTAAGTTGCCGTTTTGAAAATCATCCGATGAAATAATCTTGCTTAAATCGTCAACTTTAATTCCGTTAAGGCTTAAACCTCCCTGCAGTATCATTCTCTTAGCTTCGCTTTTAGATTCAAACAATCCGGCACTTACACAAATGTCAATTAAAAGATGTCCTTCAACTTCGTTCTTTGTCATCTTAATTGCGGAAGCGTTGTCAGCAGAACCTTTTTTGAATAGGTTTTCGGCAGATTCTTTTGCTTTGTCGGCTTCAATTTTGCCATGCACAATTTTCGTAGCTTCATAGGCAAGAATTTCTTTAACTCCGTTTAATTCTTCACCTTTCAGCGAAGAATATTTTTCAATTTCGTACAGAGGTATAAATGTATATATTTTTAAGAATTTTATCACATCATCGTCAGTTGTGTTCCTCCAAAATTGGTAATATTCGAAAGGACTTGTCAAATCAGGATCAAGCCAAACTGCTCCGCCCTCGGTTTTCCCCATTTTTTTGCCATCACAGCGAGTGAGCAGAGGATTTGTCATACCATAACCTTTCTTTCCATCAATTCTCCTAATCAATTCTACGCCTGCAATAATGTTTGACCATTGATCGTCGCCTCCGATCTGAAGAACGCACTCGTATTTGTTAAAAAGGGTGTAAAAATCATAGGCTTGAAGTATCATATAGTTAAATTCGAGAAAAGAAAGACCTTTTTCCATCCTGATTTTAAAACAATCGGCAGCCAGCATTCTGTTGACTGTGAAATGATTTCCGATTTTTCTTATAAAATCAATATAATTTTCAAAACCGAGCCAATCATAATTGTTAACAAGCAGAGCTTTTTCGTCTCTGAAATTTATAAAATTTGACAATTGAGGCTTGATGCTTCTTAAATTCTCCTGAATTATTTCTTCAGTCAGCATTTCTCTCATGTTGTCCCTCCCGCTTGGATCTCCTATCATAGCGGTAGCACCTCCTACAACACATATAGGTCTGTGTCCGGCTCTCTGCATATGGGCAAGAATCATTATTGGAATAAGATGACCTACATGCAGTGATGGTTTTGTAGGATCAAATCCTGCATATACACTTATAGGCGTTCCGTTTAACAGAGATTTAAGTTTATCAATTTCAAGGGTAGTCTGTTTTATTAGTCCCCGTCCTTCTAATTCTTCATACAGTTCCGACATTTTGGCTCCGCAAAGAGTTTACTTAATATTTTAAGGCTTAAATATAAATACAGTTGTCAAATTTAACAAGCATTATAATAATAAAAACTTGAAGAGTTTTGTTGATATATCAGAAAATAATCTTATTTTGAATTGCTTTAATTCAGCTTTTAAGATATATTTGACAAAAAAAATACAGGTGGGTTCAAGATAATGGGAAAAATAGAATTTAAAGAAGGTTTAGGTTCAAATTTTATAAGAACTTTTATTGAAGAGGACTTAAGATCAGGAAAATGCGAAACGGTACACACAAGATTTCCTCCGGAGCCGAATGGATATTTACACATTGGGCACGCTAAATCAATGGTTATAAATTTTGAGATTGCAAGAGAATACAACGGGTTATGCAATTTGAGATTCGACGATACTAATCCTGAAAAAGAAGACATTGAGTACGAAGAAGCAATCAAACGAGATATCAAGTGGTTAGGTTATGATTGGGAAGATAGACTTTATTATGCATCAGATTATTTTGAGAAATTATATGAATTTGCTGAAATTCTTATTAAAAAGAATCTCGCTTATGTATGCGATCTTAAGCCTGAAGAGTTAAAAGATTATAGAGGTAATTTGTCTGAACCCGGGAAAAACAGTCCATTTTGCAATAGGAGTATTGAGGAAAATCTTGATCTTTTCAAAAGGATGAGAGAAGGAGAATTTGAAGAAGGTTCAAAAGTTTTAAGAGCAAAGATTGATATGTCGAGCCCAAATATTAACATGAGAGATCCGGTCATGTATAGGATATTAAAGAAAAATCATCATAGAACCGGAAATAAATGGTGCATTTATCCTTCTTATGATTTTACACATGGACAATCGGATTCAATAGAAAGAATATCTCATTCATTATGCTCATTAGAATTTGAAAATCATAGGCCTCTATACGAATGGTTTATTGAGAAACTGGGTATTTATAATTCAAGACAGATAGAATTCTCACGCCTTAACTTAACTTACACAATAACAAGCAAAAGATATCTAAGAGAACTTGTCGAAAGAGAGATTGTTGAAGATTGGGATGACCCCAGAATGCCGACCTTGATTGGAATGAGACGAAGAGGCATCACTCCAGAGGCTATAATTGAATTTTTAAAATGCGCAGGAGTAAGTAAAAAGGACAATTTTATTGATGTATCAAACTTTGAATATTACATAAGAGAAAATCTCAAGAAAAATAGTGCTCATATTATGGCTGTTTTAAATCCAGTGAAATTGACAATAATCAATTATCCGGATGGTAAAACCGAAAAAATGGAAATGGACACATTCCCAAATAATGAAAATCTCCCAAAAAGACAAGTGCCTTTTACAAAGAATTTATTTGTTGAAAAAAGTGACTATTCCGAAGAAAACGAATCAACATTTTACAGGCTAAGTCCCGGTAAATTTGTTAAATTAAGAAAGGCATATATAATTAAATGCCTGTCTGCGCTAAAAGATGAAAGCGGTGAAATTACTGAAATCATCTGCG
>JAKLPX010000118.1 GCA_022013635.1 Candidatus Delongbacteria bacterium | reverse complement strand
TTATCGGACTTCCCGTCGAAGACGCCGATGATTTTTCAAAATGGCTTTTAACGGACTTCAGGCACAACAATGAAACTGTTATGGTTGCTCCGGCATCCGGATTTTATGCGACACCCGGACTTGGAAAAAATCAAATTAGAATCGCTTATGTTTTGAAAACAGAAGACCTGAAAAAGGCAATCAACATCATAAAACTAGCTTTGGAAGAGTATAATAAAAGGTAATACAGGATATTAATGATTGGCAACGCCCCGCAAAAAAAGATATTTTCTTATACACCGGTAAAAAGTTTAAGGAAAGATGAGAAAAAACCTTTAAGAGAACGGATGAGATTTTCATCATTTTCTTCTCAGGAAAGAAAACCGTATAAACGAAAGATGATTTATCTGATCATACTGTTACTATTAATATCCGGATTTATTTTGTATCATGGTTTCAGATCGTCAACCGTAAATAATTTTCAACTTAACGAAAATGAACTTGAGAGAGTAAATAGATAACAAAAAGATAAAAGGCTTTGATTTCTCAAAGCCTTTTATCTTTTTGTGCCTCCTCGCGGAATTGAACCACGGACACAAGGATTTTCAGTCCTTTGCTCTACCGACTGAGCTAAGAAGGCATCAAAAATCGGTATGGGGTCAAATATACGATTATTTCAATACCTTGTCAAGCAACTTTTATTCGCTTTTCAAGGCTGGAACAATTAATGTCTATAGCGTTCTTCTACTACTACTTCCTCTAATTCTTCTTCGTACTTGTTTTTTACTTTAATGTAATTATATTTGGCAAGACCTGTTCCACAGGGAAGCAGATTACCCATGATTACATTCTCTTTTAAACCTTCGAGGTAATCCGTTGACGACTTTATGGCAGCATTGGTTAAAACCTTAGTTGTTTCTTGGAATGAAGCGGCAGATATGAACGAATCTACTTGAAGAGCCGCCTCGGTTATACCCAGCAACAGAGGTTTGTATGTCGCCGGTCTTGCCGGTCTTGAAACAATTATTTTCTTTCCTTCTTCAGAAAGTTTTTTATTTCTGTTTTCTACCTCGTAAGTAATCAGCATTTCGCCAGCTTCGAATTTTGAATCGCCGGGATCTACAACTATCACTTTATCGAAAATATCTGAATTGTTTCTGGAAAGTACAAACTTGCTGGCTTTATCGCCTTCAAGGAAATTAGTGTCGCCCGGATTTACGATTTGAACTTTCTGAAGCATCTGTCTGACAATAACTTCAATATGTTTATCGTTAGGGTTAACTCCTGAACCTCTATAAACTTCCTGAATCTGATTAACCAGGAAATGCTGAACTCTCGTAGTTCCCAATATCTGCAGGATGTCTTCCGGTTTAGTAGAACCTTCCGTTAATTTTTCACCTGCATAAATTATATCGCCGTCATGAACAAGAATATGCTTTCCTCTTGGAACATTGTAAGTCCTTATTTCATTGCCGTTAAGATCTTCTACGATTAGAATTTGGGCAGTGCCTTTAAAATCGCCGTATTTAACTTTTCCGTCAATTTCAGACAATATAGCCGGATCTTTCGGATCTCTTGCCTCAAAAAGCTCGCTGACTCTCGGAAGTCCGCCTGTAATATCTTTTGTCTTTCCCTGACTTCTCTGCATTTTTATAAGAACTTGTCCGGCTTTAACTTTCTCGCCGTCTTCTATCTGTAAAGCTCCGCCTGAAGGAGGCAGATATTTCGCTATCTCGTTCCCATTATTATCAACAATAAAAATAGTCGGCTTTAAAGATCTCTCTTTAGGTTCGATCATCACTTTGTATCTTTGACCGATTTTTTCGTCAAAAGATGTCCTGAAGGTACTGCCGTCAATAACATCTTTGAATTTTATTTTTCCGTTTTTATGAGATAAAATCACATAACTATAAGGGTCCCATTTGTAAAGAATCTGACCTTTTTTTACTTCTTCTTTCTCTTTGACAAGAAGAGTAGCGGAATACGGAATATTTTCTGACATTACTTCCTTTCCGAATTCGTCAATCAATCTTAATTTTCCGTTTCTTCTGATAACTGTTCTTTTTTTATCGTAAGTTACGGTTTCGACTTCGTTAAGTTCAATGGTTCCGTCATATTTAGCGAACTCTTCCGATTTTATTGTCGCAATATCAGCCGATCCGCCCACATGGAATGTTCTTAGCGTAAGCTGAGTTCCCGGTTCGCCGATTGATTGAGCCGCCATGATTCCGACAGCTTCGCCGGCGCATACTAATTTTCTCGTAGTCAAATTTTGTCCGTAGCATTTTGCGCATATTCCTTTTTTAGATTCACAAGTTAAAACGGATCTGATTTTTACTTTCTCGACGTTATGATTTACAATTTTTTTAGCTATTGACTTGTCAACCAAGGTTCCGGCTTCGCATATTATTTCGCCTTCAGAATTTTCGCTGAAATCAACTACATCCTCAGCTAAAACTCTTCCGTAAATTCTATCCTCGAAACTTTCTAAAACTTTATCTCCTTCTTTCAGATCGGCAATTTCAATACCCATGATTGTGTTACAATCGTCTTCGGTAACGACGACATCGTGAGCGACATCAACAAGTTTTCTTGTTAAATATCCTGCGTCGGCAGTCTTAAGCGCCGTATCGGCTAGACCTTTTCTGCCACCGTGGGTTGATATAAAATAGTCAAGGATAGTCAATCCGTCTATAAAATTAGATTTGATCGGATTTTCAATAACAGAATCCGAGGAAATCTCTATATTTTTTTGAGGCTTCTGCATCAGCCCCCTGATACCGCAAATCTGTTTGATCTGGGTTCTGGAACCCCTTGCTTTAGAATCCATCATCATGAAAACCGGATTAAAACCACCCTTATCCAGTCTCAAATTCTCATACATGTCGTTTTCGATTTTATTTGTTGCCTTTGTCCATTCGTCAACAACTTTATTATACCTTTCAGTATCTGTAATTTGTCCTTCGGCATAAGACTCTTTTATGAGTTCGACTTTCTTTTCCGAAGACCTCAAAACCTTATCTTTCAAAGGAGAAATTACAAAATCGTCTAATCCTATCGAAATCCCCGATCTGGTAGCATAATAATATCCGAAGTCCTTCAGTCTGTCTAAAAATAGAGCTGTCTGGCTGAAACCTACTTTTTCAATTGATTCTTCAATTATTTTCTCGACATTTGAACTTATCATGAGTTCATTGTAAAATTTCTTATCGGAAAGTTCTTTAGGAAGAACCTCATTGTATAGAATTCTGCCCGGAGTCGTATCAATAAACACGCCTTTGAAAAGATATTTTATGTCAGTATGATAATCAATAGCTTTGAAATGAATGGCAAGCTTTATTTCGTCTATATCGGAATAAAATTTCGGATTCTTTTCCCTCTCCATTTTCCTTTTTGTCATATAATAAATTCCCAAAACCATATCCTGTGTAGGATAAGTAATCGGTTTCCCTGTTGCCGGATGCAGCAGATTATGGGAAGCCAACATGAGAAGTCTCGCTTCAAGTTTAGCCTCAGGGGACAGAGGTAAGTGAACTGCCATTTGGTCTCCGTCGAAGTCTGCGTTGAATGCTTTACAAACCAACGGATGCAGCTGAATTGCTTTTCCTTCCACAAGAACGGGTTGAAATGCCTGAATACCAAGTCTGTGCAGCGTCGGAGCTCTATTTAACAATACCGGATGTCCATCAACCAGATTTTCCAATAATTCCCATACCTTATCGGTACCTTTTTCAATTTCCTTCTTAGCGTTCTTGATAGTAGTAACATTCGGATCATATTCAATCAATTTTCTAATGAGATACGGTTTATACAACTCTAAAGCCATTTCTTTCGGCAAACCGCATTGATGAAGTTTTAACTGCGGTCCGACAACGATTACGGAACGACACGAATAATCAACCCTCTTACCCAAAAGATTGCTTCTGAATCTTCCCTGCTTTCCCTTCAATGAATCGGAAAGGGATTTCAAGGCTCTTTTTCCATCGCTTCTTACGACATTATTTTTTCTTCCGTTGTCGAAAAGAGAATCAACGGCCTCCTGTATCATTCTTTTTTCATTTCTTACAATAACCTCAGGAGCTTTGATTTCAAGCATTTTTTTAAGACGGTTATTTCTGATTATGACCCTTCTGTATAGGTCGTTTAGGTCTGAAGTGGCAAATCTGCCTCCTTCAAGAGGAACTAGCGGTCTTAATTCCGGCGGAATAACAGGTATTACATCAAGAACCATATATTCCGGCTTATTCGTTTCCATGTTATTTTTAAAAGATTCAACAACATTAAGCTTCTTAAGAATATCTTGTTTGCTTTGTTCGGATTTTTCTTCGGTGATTGATTTTCTCATTTTGCTGGAAAGTAGCTTTATATCTATTTCCCTGAGCAGTGATCTTATGGCTTCAGCTCCAATCTCGGCTTTAAAATTTTCCTGTCCGGAATATTCGCT
>JAKLPX010000117.1 GCA_022013635.1 Candidatus Delongbacteria bacterium | reverse complement strand
TGATGGGAATTACCGCCGATGTCAACCTGAAAACCGAAAATGATAAATTTTATATCGAAATTGCAGTTTCTCCTTACACTGTACCGATCTCGCTCAGAGGCAGATATTATTACAGAAGCGGAAGCGTCAAACATGAATTGACCGGTTCTTCACTGAATGAATTTCTGCTAAAGAAATCAGGATTAACATGGGACGCTGTTATAGAACCGAGAGCTACCTACGACGATATTGACGAATCATCAGTGTCCAAGTTTATAATAATGTCCCAAAAATCAGACAGACTTCCTGCAAGTTTCGGATTGTCCATACCTGAATTGTTCGAAAAACTCAAGATTTCCGAGAAAGGACATCTCAAAAGAGCAGCACTGGTCATGTTCGGAAAAGACCCTGGTAGATTCTATGTCAATTCATTTGTCAAGATCGGAAAATTCGGCAAAGAACCGCACGACCTGCAATACCACGAATTGGAAGACGGCAATCTAATGACCCTTTCCCAAACCGTACTGGAACAGATCTACCACAAATTTTTGATCAAAAAAGTCAGCTTTGAAGGTATGTTCAGATACGAAACCGGCGAATATCCAACAGAGGCATTAAGAGAAATGATACTGAACGCGCTCGTTCACAGAAATTATATGGGCGCACCTATACAAATAAGAATAACCGACGAAGACATAAGCGTATGGAGCGAAGGCTATCTACCCGAAGGTATAACCGAAGAAGACCTAAAAAAAGTCCATAGATCTGTCCCAAGAAATCCTCTAATTGCACAACTCTGCTTCTACTGCACGCTCATTGATGCATGGGGACGCGGCACAACAAAAATCATAAACGCCTGCAGGAAATTCGGACTGCCTGATCCTGTACTCATTAACCATCAGGCAGGCTTTATGAGTATGCTGACCAAAGCATCTCCCGAACCGCTTACACTCAATAAAATTAAAATGAACGAAAGACAAATCAAAGCTATCGAGTATGTCAAAGAAAAAGGGAAAATCACAAATAAAGAGTACTTGGAGTTGTTTTTTGTTACTGACCGTACGGCACTTAGAGATATCAATTTTTTAGTCGAAAACAACATTTTCTTAAAATCAGGACAAAAAAAAGGCACTTACTACACTTTAGCGGAAATGTCGGATATCCGTGCCTAAATCAGAGAAAATGTCGGATAAATGTCGGGTAAATGTCGGATAAATTACAAGATAAATGAAGGATTTATTATTACCGCAATACTATATCTTTAACAGCCCTGCCATTATTTCGATAATCTCGTCAATCTGCGCATTGGTCATTTTCGTGTCTGAAGGCAAACACAAACCTTGATCAAACATCTTTTTGCTTGATTGTTTAAATTCTTTTAGATATTATTAGCCGTAATTGCATTAAGTAAACATTCGAGGATCGGAAGTGCTAAAATATTTTCTACTGCTTTTAATAATATCTTCAAATCTGATATATTCATACCCTTTTACAGTCCCGTATTTTAATGAAGAGTTCTTCCTCTACCCTTTTCTAAATTATGATCAGTCTGTTGAATGGAAAAGAGTTAGAGAAGGAAAACTTTATGATGGCAGTCTTATTCAAATGAGTTACGGCAGCCTTACAACTTATAGTCTTATGAACAGCGAGGAAGTGGTAATAAACAAAGAAATGGATGAGGATTTTTCATTCCGTTTAAGATATCGAAATCACGAAACCCGTCATCTTTCCTATATTGAAAATTCAATTTCGACCGGACTGGTTTATAAAGTGAATGAATATTTTAAAATAATGTGCGAAGCAGAATTACCTTATGAAAAAGCTTCTATTGATATAAAACCAGGTGTGCTTTTCTCATTCCAATCAGTTTATGCGTACTTTGGAGTTAATTTCAACGATATTCTATTTGATATGAAAGATCCGGGTGAAGGTAAAAATAATACTATGCCCTTAACTTTCACTACAGATATTAGATTTTCCTTCAACAGACTTTATTTCTTTATATCAGGCAATTATTCTACCGGCATAGACAGAACATGGCCGGTTTCTTCATACACTGATGTGTTAGAGAATAAAAATCACATTAGAAATCTTTATGCAAGAATCGAATACGACTTGACTGATTACCTTAAGATCTATTCTGAGAATTATTGGGATGATTTTTATGACGAAAAAGAATATAAATTTTCAGCGACATTGAGGGAAAACAAACTCGGCGGAATATGGAGCCTGAATAGTGCAAACATTCTCGATCTTGGGTTGGGAATTGCGAATACAGCACATGATTTTGATGTAATAAAAGGGAAAACAAAAAGCTACACGATTAATTACACAGCGCTTTTACCATGGCTGCTTTACAATTATAAAATTGACGAAAAATTAACAATCCAAAGCGGGTATATGGCGTCATACACTATCGGAGAGAGCGATGATAATCATTATTACTTGATGAACAAAAACTATTATTACTGGGATAAAGAGCTTATTAAACTCGGACTTGAATATCGCTTTTCACCTAACTCGAGTCTTTACATATCTGCAGGTCAGCTTATCAATACAGGAACTTTTGGCGGCGGGAACGCAAGATTTAACCTGTTTTTTTGATGGAAATTTTCTTGATATTCATCCATATAAAATTTATATTCTTTCAGAAATTAATCTGAGGTTAAAAAATGAAAATTGCTGTAGCGGGAACCGGATATGTAGGACTTGTGGCCGGAGTATGTTTCGCTGAAATGGGGCATAAAGTCGTCTGCGTTGATATTGATAATGAAAAAATAAAAAGAATGAAAAAAGGTATCTCTCCGATATATGAAGAAGGTCTTGAAGAGCTGATGCAGAAAAATTATACAGCAGGCAGAATTGATTATACAACCGATTACAGATCGGCGTATAAAGACGCTGATGTCTGCTTTATTTTTACCGAATGGGAACAGGTAAAAGCTCTATTGCCTTCTGACTACAAAAAACTCATGCGTACATCTTTGATTTTTGACGGAAGAAATATTTACAGCTTGAAAGATATGATAAAAGCGGAAGTTGAGTATTATTCGATCGGAAGATAAAAAAACATTCGTAGTGCCGTTTACATGTAAAACCAGTAACCTTTATATGACGGGTAAAACCGTAATGTCGGAGCGGGAACTTTAATAAAATTGAGATAATGAGCTATTGAGCTTATGATTTTATTATTAAGAGGTTCAGCTATCTTTTCTAGATCGAGATCAAGAGACAGATACAATTCATAAGTGCCTGAATCATTGTTGCCTATTTTATCATCTACGCTCAATCCTAAAGCCAGCCCTAAATAATCAGGTATAAAATTTTCTAATAACATTTTTTTATTCGCTCCAGACCACCCTCTTAATATAATCTGTATATGAAACGATAATTCTAAGTACTTTATCGGAAACATTCGGCATTGAATAGTCGTAAACCTGCAATAAATGACCGTCCTCACCTCTTCCCTGTGTTTCCAGAATTTTTAATGCCTGAAGTATCCTTTCCGCATTCATTCCTGTCATTATAACTGAAGCTTCTTCCATTGCTTCAGGTCTTTCATGCGCATCTCTAATGTTAATTGCGGGAAAATTTAAAATAGATGATTCTTCTGATATCGTACCGGAATCAGACAATACTGCTTTAGCATTTATCTGAAGATGTACATAATCGGAAAATCCCATAGGTTTAAGGGTCTGAATAAGAGGATTCAGCTTTAGTTTTTCTTTCTCCAGCCTTATACGCGTTCTCGGATGAGTTGAGATAATTATCGGAAGTTTGAATTTCTCTGCGATCCTGTTTAAAGCATCGAAAAGCCCATGAAAATTTTTATCCGAATTGATGTTTTCTTCCCTATGGGCAGAGACTACGAAATAATTGAATTTTTTAACGCCTGTTTCTTTCAGTATTTTTGAGCTCAGGATCTTTTCTTCGTTCGCATTTATTACTTCCTGCATCGGACTGCCAGTCTTTATTATTCGGTCGGGCAGCAGCCCTTCCCTCAGCAGATATTCTCTTGCTATATCGGAATATGTCAGATTTATATCTGAAATATGGTCAACAATTTTTCTATTGGTCTCTTCGGGAACCCTCTGATCAAAACATCTATTGCCTGCTTCCATGTGAAAGATCGGAATGTGTCTTTTCTTTGCAGGAATTGCGCACAGACATGAATTGGTGTCTCCCAAGACGAGGAAAGCTTCTGGTTTTTCTTTTTCTAATACTTTGTCAATTTCAATTATGATATTGCCGATGGTCTCTGTGGCATTGCCTTTTGCAGCGTTCAAAAAGTGATCCGGTTTTTTTAAGCCTAGATCCTTAAAAAATACTTCATTCAGTTCATAATCGTAATTCTGGCCTGTATGGACAAGAATATGCTCGATCGCTTTTGATGAATCAAGCTTTTTTAATACTTCTGATAGCCTTATTATCTCCGGCCTTGTACCGACAACAGTCATAACTTTGAGTCTTTTCATTTCTTGTTCTCGTTGTTAATTATTATCCATTGGCCTTTCTTAGTAGCGCCAACTCTTTCTATGTGGCCTTCTTCTTTTAGTTGCGCAATCATTCTGAAAATCGTTCTTGTTGTGACATTCATTTCTTGTGACATTTCTATTGCTGTTATTTCGCTATTTTTTAGAATCATATCTATCATCAGTGCTTTTTTTTCTTGTGACATTTCTTGTGACATTTCTTTCGCGGTGTCATTTTGTGCATGATTGTCGGATTTTACACCCTCATTTACACCCTCATTTAATCTGCCACTTAATCTGCCACTTTCACTATTTATTCTACCAAGATCAATGTATCCTGTCCTCATATATCCGCCGTTTCTTCTTGATCCGACAAATTTGATCACACCGCTTAGCCTTAGTATCTGGGTATAACGGCCGACAGACCTTAAAGGTATTCCCATATCTTCAGAAATATTATTGGACTTGCAGCCGTAATTTTTCGAGATGTATTCTCTTACTCTGCGCACTTCTTCGGTTGTTTTGGCAGATTCTTCGTTAAATATTTCAGGTTCATGCACAATTTCCGTTTTTTCATACTCGCTGTCTGTTGCAAACCTGAAGGGTATAATTGTCTTGAAAATCGCATCTTCAATAAATTCCGCTTTGGCGCCTTTTGTATAGTACGGCATATATTTTGTGATGTTGTATATCCCCGTACCCACTTCTTCCACCCATGATAGCTGAAGAAAAAACTTTGAAATTAAAGGATTCTTCTGATGTGTGAGATAATTTCCGGTATCAATCTTGCCTATGTGACTCGGATTGCATGGATTAGTGAATTCCACACACTGCTTTGTTATCACTATCCTTGCAGGAAACGGACTGAAATATTCTCTGTGCACTATCAGGTTGACGACTGCCTCCCTGAATATCTTATTTCTCAAGCTCACCCTTTGCCCATCTTCAAAATAAAAAGGATCCGGAAGATATTTTTCAATAAAAGTCATAATCTCGGAATAAGCTTCGATGAGATTGATTCTGAAATCTTTTCGGTCGTCGAACCTGTCCGTATCGTTGATCTTTACAACGGCATCAATTTTGAATTGAGGAATTATGCTCTGAATTCCCAGTTCTGTTCCGAAAAGAAGAACTGCGGCAGCAAAATATTCAATCCTATCGGTATTTTCATCTTTTCTCGCCAGACCGGACCGTATTAACAAATCAGTATCGGAAAGCCCCGCCCATGGGTGATCCCGTTTCAGATAACGCAACCTGTTACGCACTTTTTCAAATGTTGATCTGTCAAAATCTTTTTTGCTGATGCGCTGTACGACTCTGGTTTCAGAATAAAACCCGCTTTTTCTGTTGCTTATCGCGGCTATTCTTTGCGGTTCTTTTATTTTAAAGTCACCGTCGGAACTTCTGTCGTAAACAATGCCTTTGAACTTGTGAACCTGAGATGATTCCGATACATTTATATAGATAATATGCTTCCCGTCAATTTCGTGTTTCTGAGGGTCGAGAATATACGGCGGGTCGAGTATGTCGGGATTGTTTGACATAGTGACTATATCGTTCATCAGCCTGTCAACCCTGCTATCTTCGATGCCGATAATT
>JAKLPX010000116.1 GCA_022013635.1 Candidatus Delongbacteria bacterium | reverse complement strand
TAAAAACGCAACAAAAACTGCAACACCGAGAACAATTGAAATAGCAAGACCAAAGGTTTCAAGGTAATATTAATTAATGTATGGGATCTGCGGCAGAAATGCCGCAGAATCTTGCACAGAGTTTACACACAAAAGAATAAAGTATTAACTTGACAACTAAAAAAAAAAGTCGTAACTTGTTTATGATTGAACAGAAATAGAATTGTAATAAAAAAATAAATGGAGGAAGGAAGTATGAAACAAATAATAGTATCATTGATGCTTATCATCAGTATGTTCGCTTTTGCGGCGGAATCTGCGCCGAGTGCAACGGTAGGGTATGTGAAGTACACACTAGAAAAACCGGTAGCTTTTGCAACCGGCTTGAACATGATTGCGTTACCGTTTGACGAAAGTTTGACGACTTCTCAGATACTTGGAGTTGCAATAACCAACTGTACTCAGGTTAATGGGTATGATGCTACAAGTCAAGGATGGGTAGCAAGTACTAAAGGTCCTTTCGGATGGGATAATGTTTTTGCGACTTCTTACGGAAATTCCTACCTGATAGATGTTACCGCCGCCAGCGAGTTTATCAGCAACGGTCTGCTGATCAGTCACCCTGCATACAGTTTACTGAAACCTGTTGCAAAAACTACAGGTCTGAACCTTATTATGCACCCGTTTACAAAATCCGGCACGGCTTTCGACACATCGCAAGAGCTTGGAATAGACATAACCAACTGTACTCAGGTTAATAGATACGATGCCACAAACCAGGGATGGGTAGCAAGTACTAAAGGTCCTTTCGGATGGGATAATGTTTTTGCGACTGAGATAGGTAAGGGTTTACATGTCAATGTAACAGCCGATACTACATGGCCTGTTGCAAAAGCTGCCGTGGAAACTGATGAAATTGCTACAGTTGAAACTCCTAAGGGAATATCAAGGAATGTTATGTATTTAGTTAAAACTGCCGCGGATGCATATTACGATTTCAGTGCTTCACCGTACGGCAATATTACTTACAGAGGCTGGATTACTACAAGGCCGGGAGAAGTATTGGATGAAACATCTGCAGGTTCTTTTTATGAAACATTTGGAGTAGGTTATTCGTTTGTAGCTATAAACATCGGAAACTTTGCTACTCCTTGGGCTGTAGGCGATCAAGTTACATTCAGAATACAGCAAGTGGATGACATAGCATTACCGCTTCCGACACCGGTTTTCGATGAATGGATTACCATTCCGCAAACATTAGACGGAACGGTTAATTCTGTTTACGGCGGAGCTGGTACTATTTTGGCAGATCCTACTCTGGGCGATCCTCTGCTGATGACTACACCATCTTCAATCGAAGACAACACATTACCACTAGAAACAAAACTTCACCAGAACTATCCTAACCCGTTCAACCCGACAACTACGATCAAATTTGATCTTGCAAGTGCAGGAAAAGTTCAATTGAATGTTTACAACTACACAGGACAGCTTGTGAAAACATTGGTTAACGGAGAAATGAAAGCAGGATTCCAAAGTGTAAATTTTGATGCTTCCAGCTTATCAGCAGGTGTTTACTACTACACTATGCAGACTGCAGGAAAATCAATGACTCAAAAAATGGTACTTATTAAGTAATTTTGAGCACACTATAAATAAGCATCGCTTTATAAAAAGGGCTGGATTGAAACTCAGCCCTTTTTAATTTAACTTTTTAAGGGTATTTATGGCGCTGTTCAAAAGAAAAAGAGTAAAGGATTATCTTGAAGATGCGGAAGTTAAGGTAGAAAAGCAAACAGAAGTATTTATCGAAACGAAAGAAGGCTTGTATGACAAGCTCTCCCGGTCATTGTCAAAGACAAAAAATAATATTTTTAATAAGATGGGCTCTATATTTTCTTCCGAGAAGATAGATGCAGAAACTTTAGATAAACTTGAAGAGGCTTTATATACTTCCGATATCGGAGTGAAGACGACAGAGAAAATTCTGGAAGAAGTTAAAAAGAAGATCAAGGATGGAGAGAATATAGTTAACATAATAGAATTAATAAAAGAAATTATAATTGAAATGCTTAATAAAAAAACTGTCGAGCCGCAAATAAGCGCAAAACCGCACATTATACTGGTTGTAGGCGTTAATGGGAACGGCAAAACGACTACTATAGGTAAATTAGCTTATTACTATAAGAATAAGGGAAAGAAGGTTCTTATCGGCGCGGCAGATACATTTAGAGCTGCAGCCATTGAACAGTTAGAAGAATGGGCAAAAAGATCAGGTGCAGATTTTGTAAAAAATCAAATGAATTCCGACCCTGCAGCCGTGGCTTATGACTCTTATAAAGCGGGAGAAGCGAGAGGTTCGGATATTGTGCTGATTGATACTGCCGGAAGACTGCATAATAAAATTAATCTGATGAACGAGCTTGAAAAGATTTCAAGGGTGTTGAAGAAATTAAATCCTTCGGCTCCGCACGAAGTTCTGCTTGTACTTGATGCGACTACCGGTCAAAATGCACTAAATCAGGCTAAGCAATTTAGTAAAACTTCCGGTGTAACGGGTATAGTGTTGTCAAAACTTGACGGAACTGCAAGGGGTGGTGTTACAATCGCTATCAATCAGGAGATGGATATTCCGGTTAAATTTATTGGAATAGGAGAGAAGATAGAAGATCTCCAGGAATTTGATCCGGAAATCTTCGTAAGATCAATATTCGGATAGAATAATAGAATAACAGCGGCTATAGAATAACAGCGGCTATAGAAGAACAGCGGCTATAGAAGAACAGCGGCTATAGAATAACAGCGGCTATAGAATAACAGCGGTATAAATACCGCTGTTTTATGAATTCTTTTCCTTAATACAAGCCGCAATGGCATCGAGGTCTTTTTTGCACAGTTCAAAATCAACGGGTTTTGTATAAAAAGCATATAGCTGATCTTTCAGATCGCGGTTTATAATATTTTGGATCATATATCCGGAAATCATTATGGCAACTATGTCTTCTTTTATGCTTTTTATTTTTTTCAGCAGATCTTTTCCGTTCACTCTTCCGAGATGATAATCCAGCAGTACAACATCGAACTTATGAATCTCCTGAAGAGCGGTTTCAGGATTATTATAAATTTTGCAGGAGTATCCAAGGTACTCAAGATTGTCTTTGAATAATCTCAAAGCCAAAATATCGTCGTCAACAACAGCAATGTTCAGCATCACGCAGCTCTCTTTTGTAATATTATATTTGAAAAATAATCAAGTTGCGGCAAATTGTCAACATTAATTTTATCTATCTATTTTTCCGGTTTCATCGTCGGGAACAATAAAACATCCCTGATTGATCTTTCGCCCGTCAACAGCATTACCATTCTGTCTATTCCTACGCCCAGTCCGCCTGTCGGAGGCATGCCGGTTTCTATAGCCTGTACGAAATTTTCATCCATAGGACTTGCTTCGGTGTCGGCTTCCTTTCTCAGAGATTGATCATAAAGTGTTTTTCTCTGAAATACAGGATCGTTTGATTCGCTGTATGCGTTCGCGAATTCACTGCCGTTGATAAACAATTCAAATCTCTGAAGGTATCTTTCATCCTCGTAGTCAACTTTACACAACGGCGTCGTTTCAAGCGGCTGATGAGTAATGAATACTGGCTGAATTAGATGTTGTTCAACCAAAAGCTCAAAAATTTCATTTATTGCAAGCCCACGCACAAAAGCGCTCTTTAACTCGCCTCCGTGTTTTTTAATAATATTTTTCAGTTCATCGTCGGATAGACTCTCTATATCAATATCCGCATACTCTCTGATCGCGTCAATCATTTTAAGTCTGCGCCACGGTCTTTTCAAGCTGATGGTTTTTCCGTCGAATTCGATCTCGGTTTTGCCGTAAAGTTCTTTGCAGGTATCTTCAAATAATTCTTCGGTCAGATCCATCATATCGTTGTAATCGGCATAGGATTGATAAAGCTCAAGCATCGTAAATTCCGGATTGTGCGTTCTGTCCATCCCTTCATTTCTGAAGCATTTTCCGATCTCATAAACTCTGTCAATTCCACCGACAATCAGCCTTTTTAAATAAGGTTCGATTGATATTCTGAGATAAAGAAGCATATCAAGAGTATTATGGTAAGTTGTAAAAGGACCTGCGTTCGCTCCACCGTAAATAGGCAGTAAAATCGGGGTTTCGACTTCAAGAAAACCCTTGATATCGAGTATTCTTTTTACAATTTTAATAATTCTTGTCCTTTTTTCAAAAAGTTCTTTTACTCCATGAGTAACGATAAGATCAAGATGCCTGTTTCTGTAACGCAGTTCCTTATCGTGAAAAGCATCGTAAACTTCGCCGTCCTTTTCTTTTACGATAGGCAAAGGGCGAATATTTTTCGTCAGAAGAGTCAGCGAATCAATGTAAACTGTGATTTCGCCGACCTGAGTTTTTTTTACGATACCTTTTACGCCGATTATATCGCCGATATCAAGAATTTTAAAAAGGTCGTAATATTTATCACCGATATTCTTTTGCGCCACATAAAGCTGAATATTGCCTTTTTTGTCGTGGATGGTACAGAAGGCTGCTTTTCCCATTAGCCTGACGGACATTATTCTGCCCGCTACGGTAACCGGCTTAAACTCTTCGTTATCTTTGTTATACGAATCGAAATTATCTTTGATGTCGGCCGAGAAATCCGTAATCGCATAATTATACGGGAACGGATTTATTCCCATCTCTCTTATTGCGTTGATTTTTTCGATTCTTGTGTTTATTAATTTTCCTAAATCTTCCACTTTATCCTCAACGGTTAAATTATTCCGAAAATATCTTTTACTTTTTTCTCAATCTCAGTAAGCAGGGCGGGGTTTTCTTCAAGATACTGTTTCACCTTTTCTTTGCCTTGTCCGATCCTGTCGTCACCGTAAGAGAACCACGAGCCTGATTTCTTTATTATGTCTTTATCAACGGCTATATCAATGATTTCTCCGGTTCTGCTGACTCCTGCACCGTACATCATGTCGAACTCCGCAGTTTTAAATGGAGGCGCTACTTTATTTTTTACAACTTTAACTCTCGTTCTGTTTCCGGTAAAATCCTCTTTATCTTTTACGCTTGCAATTTTTCTGACATCAAGTCTGATCGAGGCATAGAATTTTAAAGCGTTTCCTCCTGTCGTCGTTTCGGGATTACCAAACATTACGCCGATCTTCATTCTTATCTGATTGATGAAAATCACGATGCATTTTGATTTAGATATTGCCGATGTCAATTTCCTTAATGCCTGAGACATCAGGCGGGCCTGAAGACCCATGTGAGAATCACCCATTTCGCCTTCGATTTCCGCTTTCGGAGTCAATGCGGCGACTGAGTCTATAACTATAATATCTATTGCATTTGATCTGACAAGCGTTTCTACAATATCCATCGCCTGTTCGCCGTAATCCGGTTGGGATACAAGCAGGTTTTTAACATCTACGCCTATCTTATCGGCATATCCCGTATCCAAAGCATGCTCGGCGTCAATAAATGCCGCTATACCGCCGGCTTTCTGAGCTTCGGCAATTGCATGAAGAGCCATAGTTGTTTTTCCTGAGCTTTCGGGACCGAATATTTCAACGATTCTTCCCTTGGGATATCCTCCGATGCCGGTCGCTATATCAAGACCGATTGAGCCTGTAGATATGGCTTCAAGTTTTAAAATAGGCTTGTCATCACCCAATTTCATTATGGTTCCTTTACCGTAAGATTTCTCAATCTGCGCAATGGACAGATCAAGCATTTTCATTTTTTCGATGTTTTCGCTCATTTCGGTCTCCTTATAAAGCAAGTATGTTTTTTAAATCGTAATATTCAGGTTCGGACAAATATTTCTTAGCTTTGTCGTAATCCTCTTTTTTTATTGAATCCATGCTGTTAAAGATAAGCTTATAGGATTCGCTTTCCGTATCAAGAAGTCTTGGTTTAATCTTTCCGTTTGCATCGGCAATATCTTTGAGAAACAAGGGTTCGACTTTTCCGTCCGGTCTTGAAATGACAATACAGCCTTTTTCTCCTCTGTCGAATAATTCCTTTACGCCGTTCCCCAAAGAAGAGCAATATCTTAAATCGAAAGCTATCGGATCTATGCATCTGATCTCATAATCTATTTCTACGGGGCGGCTCTTTACTTTAATTCTGAGTTTATTCAGTTCGATCTGAAGGAGCTCATTGAATATATGCGCCTTGCTAACTTTTCCGAGTTCGGGATGTCCGTGATCATCGTAAGAAAAATTCACTCCGGACTTTAATATTTGTTCGTCCGACATGAAGTGAAAAACTCCTTCGCTAATGATAATCGCGCCGTAATCAATGCCGAGAAGAATTCTTTTTACGATTGCCGAAACCATCATTCTGACCATTCTGTCGAATGTAATTTCAACTTTTTTAAACATTTCGGGAACAATTATCATCGGATAATGAGCGCTTGCTCCTATTCCGAAGGCAAGATGTCCGGCTTCTCTGCCCATTGAACAGACGACAAACCAGTTTCCGCTGGTTCTTCCGTCTTCATAAACGGTTAACGCTATGCGTACGCCCTCGTTCTTTGATGAATGATAACCGAATGTAGGCAGATTATAAGGCAGAGGAAGGTCGTTATCAATCGTTTTCGGGACATGAATGTTCTGAATCTTAATATTGTGCGCTTCAAGAAATTTTGTGAGCCTGTTTGCGGAAGAAGCCGTGTCATCTCCCCCTATCGTAACCAAAAGCTTAACATCATATTTCGTGAAAAACTCAGTCGAGAATTCATCGTCTTTCGGTTTGTGACGGCTCATTTTAAGATACGACCCGCCTCTGTTGAAAATTCTGTCCGCCAGATCGAAATTCAATTCGACAACATCCGGTTTATCGGTAAACAGAGTCTTGTAACCGTAATTTAAACCGAGAACGGAATATCCGTCGGATAGAAATCTCTTGGTTATCGTCGCCACGACCGTATTAATTCCCGGGGCAGGTCCTCCCCCGCATAAAATTGCTACTGTTCCTTTTTGCATTTTGCGCTCCTATACTTAATTATTTTTTAATGAACTATAAATCACACATAAATATAAATATCTATCGTTTTATAGTCAACTACATTAAATTAAACAATGATGAGGGTCAAATAGTGACCCTCAAAAAAAAACTTGCTAAAACGGGATAAAAATTATATTTTTTGACTGTTTTTTTTAATTAAAGACAAAGTAAATCAAAAATTTAGAAATAGAAGGAGCCAAGTAATGGGAAACAAAAAATTTATGACATGCGACGGCAATACCGCCGCGGCGCATATAGCTTATATGTTCAGCGAAGTAGCGGCAATTTATCCTATAACGCCGTCTTCAAATATGGCCGAATTTATTGACGAATGGTCGGCTCACGGCAGAAAAAATATTTTTGGCGAAACTGTAAAAGTTTCGGAAATGCAATCGGAAGGCGGCGCGTCGGGCGCTGTTCACGGCTCATTGCAGGCAGGTGCGTTGACAACGACTTACACAGCATCACAGGGTCTACTGCTGATGATCCCGAATATGTATAAGATAGCAGGCGAGTTGCTGCCGGGGGTGTTTCATGTGAGTGCAAGAAGTATAGCGGCTCAGGCGTTGTCAATTTTCGGAGATCACAGCGATGTTATGAGCGCAAGACAAACAGGATTCGCCTTTTTGGCAACCGGAAGCGTTCAGGAGATTATGGATATAGCCGGTATAGCGCATTTAACAGCGATTAAATCGAGAATACCGTTTGTTCATTTCTTCGACGGATTCAGAACTTCGCACGAAGTTCAGAAAATAGAATATTTTGAAAACGAAGATATGGCTGAATTACTTGATCGGGAAGCCTTAAAAAAATTCAGAGACAACGCTCTTAATCCCGAACATCCTGTTACGAGAGGAACCGCTCAGAATCCCGATATCTACTTTCAGACAAAAGAAATTTCGAATAAATTTTACGACGCAGTTCCTGATATTGTTGAAGATTATATGCAGAAAATCTCTAAGAAAACAGGCAGGGAATATCATCCTTTTACATATTACGGTTCTGAAGACGCCGAGAATATAATAATCGCGATGGGTTCAGGGACGGAAACAATCAAAGAAACTGTTGATTATTTAATTGAAACCGGAAAAAAAGTCGGTCTTGTTTCAGTTCATTTGTATAGACCGTTCTCAAAAAAATATTTCATGAGAGTTATACCGAAATCTGTAAAAAGAATAGCTGTTCTCGACAGGACAAAAGAACCCGGATCAACCGGAGAGCCTTTATATCTTGATATCAAATCCGTTTTCTATGATGAAATAGTAAAACCGTTAATAGTCGGCGGTCGTTACGGCTTATCTTCAAAGGATACCGTTCCGGATCAAATTTTTGCGGTCTATAAAAATTTAGAGGCAAACGAACCGAAAAACGATTTTACAATCGGAATCGTTGACGATGTAACATTCAAATCGCTTCCATTAGGCGAGAAGATCATGCTTAACAGAAAAGGCAGTTATGCGGCTAAATTCTACGGTTTAGGATCAGACGGAACCGTAGGCGCAAATAAAAACTCGATCAAGATCATCGGCGATAATACGGATAAATACTGCCAGGCATATTTTGCCTACGATTCAAAAAAGTCGGGCGGATTTACAGGATCGCATTTAAGATTCGGCGACAACCCTATCAGAAGTCCGTATCTGGTTAACGCACCGGATTTTGTAGCCTGCCATGTTCCCGCTTACATCAATCAATACGATGTGCTGAAAGGTCTTAAAAAAGGCGGAGCGTTCCTATTCAATTCAATCTGGGATGTTGAGGAAACAAAACGGAGACTGCCGGACAATATGAAAAAATATTTGGCAGAGAATGAAATCAATTTCTATATCATCAATGCCACGGCTATAGCAGAAGAAATAGGGCTGGGCAACAGGATAAATACCGTTATGCAGGCGGCATTTTTCAGGATATCCGAAGTAATACCTTATGATCTCGCCCTTGAGCAGATGAAGATTCATGTTCTGAAAAATTTCGGAAAGAAAGGTGAAGAAGTCGTAAAAATGAATAATGCGGCAGTTGATCTCGGCGGAAACAAATTAGTTAAGGTAGCCGTACCGTCAGAATGGAAAAATATAGACGGCAAAGACTTTAAGATTGATAAAGGCTGTTGCAGACCGGAATTCATCAAGGGCGTATGCGATATAATGAACGCGCAAAAGGGCGATGATCTGCCGGTAAGCGCATTCATAGGTAAAGAGGATGGAACATTCCCGGCAGGTACTACAGCTTTTGAAAAAAGAGGTATTGCGGTAAATGTTCCGGAATGGATAAGCGAAAATTGTATTCAATGTAACCAATGTGCGTATGTTTGTCCCCACGCTGTTATAAGGCCGTTTTTAATTAATGCGGATGAGGAAGCAAAACTATCAGCAGGCACAAAGTATTTAAAAGCTGTCGGAAAAGAATTCGACGGATTAAAATTCAGAATTCAAGTCAGCGTACTTGATTGTACAGGATGCGGCAACTGCGCTGATGTTTGTCCGGCTCCAAAGGGAAAAGCTCTCGAAATGAAACCGCTCGGAACTCAAACGGCTGAAGTTGAAAGATGGAATATGATTTCAAAAACCGTAACTTATAAAGATCATTTAACAGATAAATTTGCCAATGTAAAATCGTCGCAATTTGCGCAACCTTTATTTGAATTTTCGGGTGCTTGCGGCGGTTGCGGAGAAACCCCTTATATTAAAGCTATAACTCAACTATTCGGAGACAGAATGATAGTCGCCAACGCGACGGGTTGTTCATCAATTTACGGCGGATCGGCTCCTTCGACTCCTTACTGCATGAATGCAAAAGGTCAGGGACCCGCTTGGGCGAATTCGCTGTTTGAAGATAACGCAGAATACGGTTTCGGAATGTCTCTTGGCATCAGCAAATTAAGAGAAAGAATCGCTCTTAAAATGAAAGCGGAAATTGAAAGCGGAAATATAAAATCGGAAACCGAGGTTGCTTTCGAGGCTTGGATAAAAGGCAAAGACAACGCCGAAGAATCAAAGAAAGCTTCTGAACTTGTCAGAAAGGCGATTGCCGATGAAAATGGCGATCTGATCCAAGACATCAAACAGCTTGATCAATATTTAGTGAAAAAATCAGTATCGATATTCGGAGGAGACGGTTGGGCTTATGATATCGGCTACGGCGGACTTGATCATGTGATAGCTTCAGGCGATGATGTAAATCTTTTGGTGATGGATACCGAAGTTTATTCCAATACAGGCGGACAGTCTTCAAAAGCAACGCCTGCCGGGGCAGTGGCAAAATTTGCCGCTTCCGGAAAAAAGATCAGAAAAAAAGACCTCGGCATGATGGCTATGAGCTACGGTTATGTTTATGTCGCTCAGGTAGCTATGGGCGCAAATCATGCACAGTATTTTAAAGCAATTAAAGAAGCCGAAGCCTATCACGGACCTTCTTTAATAATCGCTTATGCACCGTGTATCAATCACGGTTTGAAATCCGGAATGGGTAAAACCCAGCATGAAGAGAAATTGGCCGTTGAAGCGGGATACTGGCATCTTTACAGATACAATCCCATGCTTGAAGCGGAAGGGAAAAATCCGTTTGCATTAGATTCAAGAGAACCTAATTGGGAAAAATTCCAGGATTTCCTTAAGGGAGAAGTCAGATATACTTCGTTAATGAAAACATTCCCTGAAGAAGCAGAAGTATTATTCAAAGCTGCCGAAGATAACGCAAAATGGAGATATAACAGCTATAAAATGAAATCAGAAATGAAGTTTTAACACAGTCTTTAAAATGGGGAGAGAGTCATGCGAAGTAAGCAAGCACATATATTTATAGCTCTTGGAGTTATACTTTTCTTTTCTGGTTCATTTTCGCTGATCTATCAGGTCGCCTGGGTAAGATTTTTGACTCTGCTTCTCGGTTCAACTACAATGGGAATTACTACTGTTGTAGCGTCTTTTATGGGTGGACTGGCGATAGGATCCTGGCTCGCTTCAAGATACCTCATAAGCAAAGAAAAACCGCTGAAGGTTTACGCTCTCCTGGAATTTCTTATAGCAATAACCGCATTTATCAGTCCGTTTATATTTAAATGGGCATTCTCTATCCTTCCTGTTATATTACAAAAAATTGGCGACGCGAATCTAAGCATTCTTATTCTCCGTATTTTATTCAGCGCAATAATTATGTTGATACCTACTATTTGTATGGGTGCAGCACTGCCGGTTTTAGGAAAATATCTTCAAAAATATTCAAAACTTGCAGAGCGCCGTATAACTATAATTTACGGGTTGAATACTATCGGAGCCTGTGCCGGCTGCATTGCATCAGGCTATTTTCTCCTTCGGGGTATAGGCTTGATCAACACTATCTATATTACAGCGGCTGCGAACGCGCTTTTACCTGTTGCGATATTACTTCTCCCGCAGCTCGCACCGCAAGAAGCAAATTCTAAATCTTTAAAAGCCTTTAGAGAACAGAAATACTTAAAGGGAACTTTTGACGCAGAATCTTCTTTGCGGCACGGAGCTAGAAATGTTATTCTCGTGATTGCCGCACTTGTAGGGTTCATCGGGCTGACCTCTGAACTGGTATGGACGCGGTTGATCGTATTGACTGTCGGCGGATCAATATATGCTTACTCGACAATACTTGCAGTATATCTTTTCTTTTACGGAACCGGAGCAGCTCTCGGAGGAGCCAGCCTGAAATTCATTGCCCTCCGGGCCGGTAACAGGACATTCGATGTATCCCGGACAGTTTTTTTTACTTTACTTATGCTGATTCCGGTAGCAACAACAGCCTCAATTGCCGTTGCGAATTTTCTTCCTGACTTTTATATAAGTAATTTCAGCGTTGAGAGATCGTCAACCGCATATGGTTTATTCGTAAATCAGCTTTTACCTGCAATAATACTGATGAGTCCCGCAACTCTGCTTTCGGGAATATTCTTCTCCTACGGACTCTTTATGATGAAACAATGCACCGATAATCCCGCTGCCAATACATCCTTCTTTTATTCTTGGAACACGGTCGGAGGGATCGCAGGTACGATCGCCGCCGCATTTTTACTAATTCCGTATTTCGGGCTTGATTATTCACTGCGTTTCACTAGTACTCTGCTTATCGCAGCAGGCCTTCTGTCCGCTTTTTTAATGAAAATTAAAAAGATTGTCAGGATTCAGATAATAGGGCTTGTCTGCCTGCTTATAATCTGGCTGATCGTACCTGGTATAGATAAGGTTGCAATTACAGCCGGAGCCGGAATTTATACGCCCATGTTTCAGCAAGATCTTCAAATTGAACATGGTGTTGGAAAAATCATTAGACAAGCTCAGGATATGATTTACTATAGAGACGGATTTACTGCAACTGTAACGGTTGCTCATTACAAACAAACGAACACATTAGATATAAAGACCAACGGAAAGCCGGACGGTTCTTCATACTTCGATATGCCAACACAGAAATTGAGTGCCCACTTTCCCGCACTGTTCCACCCTAAACCTGAAAATGCCTGTGTAATCGGATTCGGTACCGGAACGACAGTCGGGTCATTGGCATTGCATCCCGGGATTAAGGTAGACGCTATAGAGATCGAACCGGCCATTATTGAAGGAGCAATGCTTCTGAACGATTACAATAACAAGCCTCTTGAATGTAAAAATGTGGATTTACATATAACTGACGGCAGACTGCACCTGCAAACGAGTATAGGAAAATATGATCTGATAATTTCAGAACCTTCAAATCCGTGGCTTGCCGGTGTTTCAGACCTTTTTACCGTTGAGTTTTACAAACTTGCAAATGAAGCACTGACTCCGGATGGCGTATTTGGCCAATGGATTCAGATGTACAGTCTAAAGACTGAAGCCCTCCAAATCGTTCTCCGATCTTTTCAGGAAGTATTTCCTGAAACATATATGATAGTCGTTACTCCCGGGATTGACCTGTTGCTGGTCGGAGTTAAAGGCTCATACAAGCCTGAATTGGAGGACATTAAAAAGAGAATTTCCCTACCTGTTATCGCAGCTGATATTTCCCATCCGGCAGTCAATGTTAACTCGGCTTACGAACTTTTCTCAAGACTTGTTTTCGGGCCAGAGAATACCCGCAGATTTGCAGGAAAGGGACCCGTCAATACCGACATTTTACCTATTCTGTCCTATATGGCTCCACTTTCACTTTTCGATTATCAGGTTAATAGCCTGAATATGCAGAAAATAGCAGGTCATAGTATGCCAATCATTAATATACTCGGATGGAATCTGCCTGAACCTGAGGAGAAAAAGGTTAGGGAAGCGCAGGAAGAATTCTTTAGACAACACTTTTTCATAAGATAGAATTTAATCCGCATGAGTAAAAAGATAATAAATACCGGCTGCACGGCAAAAGAAAAAAGCGAAGAAATGTTCCGTAAAAACTTTATTCCGATTTCTTTTTTATTAATCGTAGCGGTTACCTTTATCGCGTATTCAAATTCTTTTGAAAATTCATTTCAGTACGATGATGTCCACCATATAAAGCAAAACAGGCAGATAAAGGATCTCAACAATTTTTATGATCCCGGTTACTGGTTCGATTTTATCAACAGGGCTCCTGCTCAGCTTACTTTCGCAGTGAATTATTATTACGGCGGGTACGGAGTCAAAGGATATCATGCCGTCAATTTGCTGATTCATCTGATTTCGTCACTTCTCGTTTTTGTTCTTCTAGGTCTTCTTCTTGATTCCAAATCAATAAAACAGGATTATATCATTCAGAATAAGCGGTATATCCGGCTGTTTTCAACTCTGATCTTTGCCGTTCACCCGATACAAACCGAATCAGTGACATATATCGTCCAAAGAATGGAATCTTTATCAGGTGCTTTTTATATCGCGGCTTTAATATTTTATTATATGTTCAGAGCAGAAAGCAGCAATCGTAAAAGGATTATCGAATTTTCTGTGTTTTTGGTATTCGGACTTCTGTCGGTCATGACAAAACAAACTGCTTATACTATGCCTTTGGCTATTTTACTTCTTGAAATATATTTTATCAGAAACTATAAAGGCGAAAGCAACAAAAAATTAATCATTTATATTTCATCAGTTCTTGCTTTGGCAGTCATAATCGGATTGATTACCGATATTCTGCCGAGGGAGTATATGTCCGAAACGACGCGATGGCAATATTTACTTTCGCAGTTCACAGTCATACCGAAATATATCTTTTTATTATTTTTTCCTATTGGTCAAAATATAGATCATCATGTCTTTATTCCACATAATTTTTTTGAATTATGGATTTTAATGGGGTTTGCGCTGATACTCGCTTTGTTTTATGTGATTTATGTTTTGTATAAAAACGGATATTTATTATTGAGCTTTTCTATCGCTTGGTTTTTTGCTATGATATCTCTCAGATCAAGCATATTACCGATTTCTGACCTGATGAGCGAGCACAGGCTTTATACTTCTGTTATAAGTTACGGACTTGTAATATCAATTCTCTTAATGTATCTCAAAAATAAAATGAAGCTGAATGATTACACTTTTGCTGTAATTCTTTCTATTACCGTACTGGTATATGCGATAAGCACTTTTGAAAGAAATAAAGTCTGGAAGGACGAATTGTTTCTATGGAACGACTCTGTTTCAAAATCGCCTGAAAAATTTCGTCCGAATTATAATATTGCCGAAGCATATAAAAAAGCCGGTGATTCTCAAACTGCATTAGAGTTTTATCTCAAGGCTTATAAACTAAGTACGCAAAGCTATGGGGTTTGCAATAATATAGGAAATATTTATTCGGAACGAAAGGACTACGATAAAGCAGAAAGCTATTATACTGAAGCTCTGAAATTAAATCCGGGGTATCCGAAATCGTTAAATAATCTGGCAAACATAAATTTCAGAAAAGGGAAATTCAAGGAAGCCGAAGAATTATATTCCAAGGCAATAGAATTAGACAATAATTTTATAGACCCATATCTTAATTTAGGTCATTTGTATTTCATTTCGGAGCATTATGGTCTTGCGGTCATAAATTACAAGCGCGTATTGGAAATAAATCCGAATAATGAGCAAGCAAGAAATAATTTAAAAATAATCGAAAGCAAACTATCCGGTAAAGAAAAATGATAATAAATCACAATTTTCCGTTCAATTCGGGCTTGATTAGAGTTTAGACTTTTTTTTTAGTTGACAATTTAAAATAGTTTTGCAATATTATACATCTATTTAGGAAGTAGAACTTTCTGTAAATGCGTAACGAAAAAGAGTTAACGAAAATGAGGAAAAAAATAATGAGATACATTTCTATAACAATAATTTTGATCGCGTTCGCAATGCAGGTTTCGTGCAAAAGCAACGACGAAACCGGTACGGTTGAAATAAATAAAGAAGCCATTCAACAAACCGTTAAGACAGCTCAGGCAGTTGAAGAAGATGTAAAGCAACCGGGAGCAGAAAAGATTGCGGAAACGGTAACGGATGAAATAAAAAAAGTCCAAACTCCCGTTCAAACAATTAAAGATACTCCAAAAAAAACAGATGAACCGAAAGTTATAAAAACCGAACGAAAGACTACTGACGAAAAAGGCATTGTGTCGTATATTGAAGGAAATGTAAAAAAGAAATCTATTGAAGAATCCGACTATAAAACCAGCGTTTCCGAAAAAACCGCTGTGAAATCAAGAGAATCGTATAAAACGATGGTAAAATCTAGAGCTGAACTTGAACTGTCTGGACTTGATATTTTAAGATTAGCGCCTAAAACGACGATTGATCTTGTGGCTCTATACGAAGAAACAAAAGACGGTAAACAGAAAACAGACATTAAACTTGAGGAAGGCGACCTTTGGGCGCAGGTAAATTCCTCAGACGAAAAAAGCGAATTCATGATGAATACAGATATCGCCGCAGCCGCAATAACAGGCACTAATTTCAGAATGTCAAAAACAGATGAATTGACCGAAATGAAGGTATATCACGGCGAAGTAAAAATTTCAAACGCAAAAGAAAAAATGAATGAGATAGATGCAAAATCCGTAAAAGATTTCAAAGAACCGAAACAAACTCTCGGGCCGAAACAAATACCGGGACCGAAACAAGTTTCTTTGGAAGATTGGGTTTATATTGTAAAAAATATGCAGCAGATAACTTTCGATAAAGCCGGAAAAGTTGTATCAGCCGGAGAATTCAAAGCCTCGGATGAAACAGAGAAAACCGATTGGGTGGATTGGAATAAAAAAAGAGACAGACAGAAAGGACTAAAATAAAAAAAAATAACTCGAAGGAGTAATTATGAAGAAAGTATCTTTGATCGGCATTCTTGTACTAATGATTTCATTATTGGCGCAAGGAGAAATTGATTGGGAAAGAAGAGTCGTCACAGCATCCGGAATAGGAGCGCCGAATCCTAATGCTCCCAATATTGCGGTAAAAAGAGCCGGAGCAATAAACGCTGCCAAAATGTACGCAATCAGAGACCTTATGGCATCAATTAAAGGCATGTATCTGTCAAGCGAACAGACTGCAGAAAATTATATGACGACATCCGATGTAGTCAAAACTCAAGTTGAAGGAATAGCAAGAGCTTTTCAGATGGTAGGCGAACCAAAATATATGGAAGACGGCTCAGTAGAAGTTACCGTCGAAATGAGTATTGACGGAAAACTCAGCGATCTGATGATGAAAAATGAAACTTTCGGAGATACGACGCCGTTGGCAGAAGAAGCGACCTACAAATTATCCGATTTAGTTCCAAGCAAACCGGACATTTATACAGGATTGATAATTGACTGTTCAGAAGTTCAGTTAAGACCGGCTTTATCGCCGAAAGTTTACAGTCAATCCGGCAAAGAAGTTTACGGAAGCGCAAATGTAAATAAAGATTTTGCCGTTCAGCAGGGAATGGTCGGATATCTCAAAAATGTTGATTCGGCAAAGGAAAATGCGAGGGTCACGAATAATCCGTTTGTCGTTAAGGCAATCGGCGTAAAAGGCACAAATAAAGCCGATATTATCATAAGCGACAGCGACGCGTCAAAGATTGAGGAATTATCAAGCAAACTCAATTTTCTCAGAGAATGCAGAGTTATCGCCATAATAAAATAAAATTATTCGAGGTAAACAGATGAAAAAAATAATAACATTTTTGATGGCGGCTGTTTTCTTATTGACAGTAGGTTGCTCTAAGACTATTCAAAAAGCTGAGCCTGTCAAAAAAATTGATAATGCGGAAGAAAAAACAGTTTTTACACCGTCAAAAGAAGTTGAAACAACAATCATAAATGAAACGGTAGTTGTAACAAAAAACGCAAATGAAGATATTGAAGATCCTTACATAGATAACGGAATAAACTGGTCGAACAGAACAATAACAGCTACAGGGATCGGCGCGCCTAATCCTGATGCGCCTAATATTGCGGTAAAAAGAGCCGGAGCTATCAATGCAGCGAAAATGTATGCACTGAGGGATTTGTTGGCTACTCTGAAAGGAATGTATCTGTCAAGCGAGACAACGGTCGAAAATTATATGACTACTTCAGATGTGATAAAAACTCAGGTGGAAGGTATTGCAAAAGCATTCAAAGTCGTCGGCGAACCAAAATATTTCGAGGACGGTTCTGTTGAAGTTACCGTAGAAATGAGTATGAACGGAGATCTAAGCGACTTAGTTTTGCAAGAAACGGAATTCGGCGATAACACTCCCCTTGTCGGCGAGGCTACTTATAAATTATCAGATATTGTCGGACAGCCGTCAGTATATTCAGGACTTATAATAGATTGTAAAGCCGTACAATTAAGACCCGCATTAGCTCCGAAAATTTATAACAGATCCGGAGAAGAAATTTACGGAAGCGCAAATGTTAACAAAGATTATGCCGTAGAGCAAGGGATGTTAGGCTATCTCAAATCGGTAGAATCGGCAAAAGAAAACGCAAGAGTTTCAAATAATCCGCTGGTCATAAACGCAATTGGAGTTAAAGGAACTAATAAATCAGATATTATCATTTCGGACGATGACGCTTCAAAAATCAAAGAATTGGACGCAAAATTAAATTTTCTAAAGGAATGCAGAGTTATTGCGATTATAATTTAGTGTGTCATTTCCTTTAAAAAGCAATGATATTTAAAAAGGGGTAAATTTATGAAAAAACTAATGATATTATTAACCGCTGTGTCTCTGTTTATATTGATCAGTTGCAGTCAGGAGACCAGAAAATCAGAATCAGTGCTTGATAGTCCGGAAATGCATATCAGCATCGGCATGAAGTATTTTAACGATGGTAACTATGATGATGCAAAAAAAGAGTTTGACGATGCGATAAAAATTGACTGGAAGAAAAAAGAGGACAAAGCCGGAGCTTACGCCGGTCTCGGTATGTATTTTGCGGTAACCGGAGATAAAAATAAGGCTAAAGATAACGCAAAAGAAGCAGTCGGACTAAATTCAAAACTTCCCTTGGCATATACCTGTTACGGAAGAACGATAATGTTCATGAATAAAGGAATAGACGGCGATGAATGGATCGAAGATGCTGTAGAGGAATTTGATGAAGCTGTTAAACTTGCTGATGAACAAAGAGATAACATCGCATTGGCAGAAGCCTATTATTTTAAAGGCATTGCAGGCAAGAATGCCTATAAGTTCACAATGGCGAAATCAGCTTTTGCGGAAGTAGTAAAACTGAAAGGACTTTATGCGACAGAAGCCAATAAAGAATGGGAAATAGTTCAGATGATCGAAAGGGCAAGACCGGGTACGAAAATCGGAGCAAAAGTTGCTCTCCTAAACGAAGTAGGCAAGGCAGAAATTGCAGTACTTTTTGTGGAAGAAATGAAGATTGAACAAGTTCTTGATAAAAGAGAGAAAAAAGAATACAATAACGAATTTGCCGCTCCGGCCGATCCGTTGAAATACACTGAAGCTGAACAAAAGAAAGAGCCTGCAAACGATATATCGGGAAATTGGGCATTAAGCTGGATAAAAATCGTTTTGAATAAAGGGGTAATGGAAAACGCTCCGGACCATAAATTTTATCCGGACAAGAAAATTACCAGAGCCGAGTATGCTTTGATGCTTTTAAAAGTGATGGTATTAATCAGCGGAGACGAATCTCTTTATACAAAACATTTCGGCGAGGAAAATTCAATGTTCAACGATGTAAGAACGGATCATTACGCATATAACGCAATGGCAGTTTGTGCTTCAAGAGGAATAATGAAGGCAAATATTAACGGTGAATTCGGAAAAGATAAAACAGTTTCCGGAGCAGAAGCACTTCTTATAATCAGAGACTTCCAAAACGCGCTGAGTATAACATTCTGATTTATAATTGAATACTTAATTTAATAAAAAAGCCCGAGAATATCTTTGGCTTTTTTTATTTATTAATTAAGATTTGAAAAGAGTATGAAAATTAAGTATATTATCAATCTGTCACATATTTAAACGGAATAAGTTATGAACGACAAATTATCTTCCATAACCAAGGGTCTCGACAGTGTAAAAGACCTGAAAAGCCTTCTTATCAAACTTACCGATATAACTAAAGAGCTTCTGAGCGCCGACAGATGCAGTATATTCCTATATGATGAAAAAGCGGATGATCTGTTC
>JAKLPX010000115.1 GCA_022013635.1 Candidatus Delongbacteria bacterium | reverse complement strand
TCGGCTTAATTTATACATTTTTGATTTTCAGGTTTTGATAAGCATATCTTATAATAAGCGCCAGACAAAACACAATAAATATTTGAGTGTTGAAAACAAAGTCGGTAATTTCTGAAAAAGTAATACAATTAAGAATATTAAAAACACCTTCAGTTACAAAAAAAATCACAATTGAATAAGCATATAAGACAAGTACCGAAAAGAAAATTGCGCAAATAAAATTAGGGAATTTTCTGTAAAATATAATTTTATCTCTGTATTTTTCAAAAAGATGCCGCTTCTTGTTTAAAAACAGCGCAGTAATTCTCGAAATTATAACAATTGAGATTATTGAAATTAAAAAAGCTATTAAATTGAGAGGCTCGTTTTTATGGGCGGAAACTACGATAAAAAAAGCGAAAGGATACTCAGGAAATAACGAAGCCCCGGAAGGAGAATAATTTATATATATCAGGTGTACGATTGTGGCAATCATCAGAACAGGTTCCGGTTCGTACCCCATGAAAATTAAAAGCAAAGATATCGCAAAGGGTTGTGATAAAAACCCTTGCAGAATGTCCCTGCTTTCCAACAGAATCATAGCGGATATAAGAGCAACAAAAAACATTCTATTTCATCGGCAGATAACTAACCATATCCGATAGATATGAAGTAATGTAAAGGTCTCTTATCACCAGCAGAGTAACAAGCGTATAAAACGAATATTTCGCAACTTTAGCTTCTGAAGACTTCTCGTCTTTAAGGTCTGTCATTTGAGTATAAAGTGTTTTAATACCGATGATCCCCAATATCAAAACAAGCCACCATGTTAAATTGAACCAATTCCAGCGGAAGATAAGCGCCAATAAAAAAACCAGTGTCGCTGTCAGCCCGATTTTCGTTTCCATTTCAAGTCTAAAGAATTTCTCGATAATCGTTAAAGATTCTTCGTTTTCTTCTTCCGGCTCTCTTGTGTTTTTCACGACTTCATCCGGCTCAATTCCTACTTCTTGAGCAGTATCCTCTCCGTTTTTGATTTCTTCAGTCATAATATACTCCTATTCTTGTGTGTTGTCTGTTTTCTCAATTTTATCGGTTTCGCTTGAATCTTTTTCTAAAGCAGTATCTTCGTTCGGCACGGTTTCGGAAAAAGATGTTTCTTCAATCGGTGCTTCTTCTTCGAAAGGCGGAACCAAGCATATATCAGCGATATTATCGTCATCTCTTAATCTGATTAATTTAACTCCCTGAGTATTTCTTCCCATAATTCTGATATCTTCAACTGTTTGTCTGATTACGGTTCCGTTATGAGTAATGATTATAAGATCATTTTCGTGGTCAGTTTCTGCAATATATATCATCTCGCCTGTTTTTTCGGTTAAATTCAGCGCTTTAACTCCTTTAGAACCTCTTTTGGTTTTTCTGAAGGCAAAAACATTTGCTCTTTTTCCGTAACCGTTTTTACTTACTACCAGCAATGAATTATTCTCATTTTCCGCAATGACCATTCCGACGACTTCGTCTTTTTCTTTCAATCTAATCCCTCTTACGCCGATTGAATTTCTTCCTACTTCCCTGACTAAGGATTCATGGAATCTGTTGGCGATTCCAAGCCTTGTTCCAAGAAGTATTTCATTATTACCGGAAGTTATAGCGACATTTAAAAGTTCATCGTCGTCTCTTAAGTTAATTGCAATTATTCCGGCTATATTCGGCCTTGAATACGCTAAAAGCGGTGTTTTTTTAATGGTTCCTTTTTTAGTTGCCATTACCAAATATTTACCGTCCTTTTCAAAATCTTTTATAATCAGAGCAGTTTTGATTTTCTCGCCTTCGACTCTTTCCAGAATATTTACTATCGGACGGCCTTTGGAAGATTTACTCATTTCAGGTATCTGCCAAACTTTTTTCCAAAAGACTCTTCCTCTGTCGGTAAAGAACATAATATAGTTGTGATTAGTGGCATTAAAAATAAATTCTATAAAATCATTGTCTTTACTGTCTGCTCCTCTAGAGCCTACTCCGCCCCTGCCCTGACTTCTGAATTCGGATGAATTAACTCTCTTGATATAACCCTGATGAGAGATCGTCACTATCATTTCGTCATCGGGAACCATATCTTCAACCGTCAAATCTTCCGCAAAATAAATAATCTCGGATTGTCTTTGGTCGCCGAATTTTTCCATGATTTCGGTTACTTCATCCTTAATAATCTGCATTCTTCTTTCTCTTCTTGCCAGAATGTCCTGAAGATCGGCTATTTTTAATCTCAATTCTTCTATTTCGGCAAATAATTTTTCCTGTTCTAAAGCTGTTAATTGCGATAGTCTCATCGCAAGGATCGCCGTTGCCTGAATTTCAGATAAGCTGAATTCGGCTGTCAAAGAAGCTTTTGCGGCCTCTGAATTCTGACTGCTTTTTATTATTTCAATCACTCTGTCAATATTGTTCAAAGCAGTCTGCAATCCTTCAAGAATATGAATTCTTTCTTCGGCTTTTCTCAGATCGAATATGCTCCTTCTTCTTACAACTATTTCACGGTGGATTATGAACTGCTCTAAGAATTGTTTTAAATTCAGCTGCACCGGTTTCCCGTTGACAAGAGCTATCATATTTCCGCTGATTGATGTTTGCAGAGGAGTGTATTTGTAAAGAAGGTTTATAACTACATCTTCGTTAACATCTTTTTTCAACTCAATAACAAGTCTTGTATCTCGAGATGACTCATTATCCAAACCGTATATTCCGTCAATTTTCTTTTCTTTATGAAGCTCAATTATCTTTTCGATCAGATTTTGCCTGCTGACCTGATATGGGATTTCGGTAATAACTAATTTGACTCTCTCTCCCTTTTTTTTCGGCATGATCTTTTCGATCCTGCCGCGTAATATCACATGGCCTCTGCCGGTCAAGTACATTTCTTTGATGCCGGAATATCCGTAGATAATACCTTTGCTCGGGAAATCAGGCGCTTTAATATAAGTCATCAGTCCGATTTTTTCTTCAATACCGTTTTCTGGATTTGCTTTAATATTGTCAATGGGAATATCCGGATCGTCCAATAAAGCGATGACACCTTGCAGAATTTCAGTAAGGTTATGCGGCGGAATTGAAGTTGCCATTCCGACGGCAATCCCTTGAGAACCGTTGATTAAAAGATTCGGTACCCTTGTGGGCAATACCGACGGTTCTTTCAGAGTGTCGTCATAATTATTTGTAAAATCAACAGTTTCTTTGTTTATGTCGTAAAGCATCTCATCCGATAATCTGCTCAACTTCGCTTCAGTATATCTTGGAGCCGCCGCAGGCAAGTCAACATTTCCGAAATTACCCTGCCCTTTTACAAGCGGGTATCTGAATGTAAAATCCTGAGCCATTCTGACGAGAGCGGCATAAATAGCCTGATCGCCGTGGGGATGGTACTTACCCATAACTTCGCCGACTATTCTTGCGCATTTATTTTCTTTTTTGTTATAATGTAGTCCTAATTCATTCATACCGAATAAAATTCTTCTCTGAACCGGTTTCAAACCGTCTCTTACATCGGGCAATGCTCTTGAAACTATAACCGACATCGAATAATCAATGTACGATTTTTGCATTTCATCTTCTATAGAGGCCTCTATAATATTTTTATCTTTTGGAACCTCGACCATTATCCTGTTCTCCATGTTTACACAGCTGAAATATTTGTATTGTAATTAATGCACTTTGAAGTAATTAATCAAGTTAATAATTATATAATAAATTTAACATTTTTTTTGTTCTTGTATTATTCAAAGACAATCTTTATTTTTCAGCGATATGAGGAGCAACTATCTTAAATACATAATTCTAAGCCTGATATTATCCTGCATATCGCTTCTGACATTGCTGAATTTTTTCGACAGGTTTGAAAATCAGATATACGATTATCGTTTTAAGCAAAAATATTACGGCAAGACCGAAGAGGGTTCGCTGAGCGATGTCGTAATTGTAGATATTGATTCAAGATCATCTCAAAAACTTGGTAAATATTTCGAATGGCCGAGGAGCTATTTTGCCAGTGCAGTTGACGCGTTGTCAGATTCAAAAGCTGAATTTATATCTTTCGATATTCTTTTTGACAGAAGCAGTTACGCGGAGCAGGATTCAATATTAATCGAATCAATTAAAAGCGCCGGAAATGTCATTACCGGTTATAATTTTGAATACGAGGACAAAGAAAATTTTATATATGCCGACTCGACAGATAATAAATTGAGTAATGCTTTTGCGGTAATTTCAACTTCTAATTTTGAAGCTGACGAATTTGATATTTTAAATGTCGGGTCGGAGAATATACTTAATTCTTCTTTAGCTAACGGATTTTTAGGAATTGATTCCGACGAGGACGGAGTGATAAGAAAAGTTCAGCTTTTCAAAAAATATAAAGGAAAGTATTACGCATCTTCAGCTTTTGCAACCTGCATGAAATTACTCAAAGTTGATCCTGAAAGCATAAAATTATCAGATGGCAAGGCAATTATTTTCAAATCGGGAATTGATGATAAAGAAATAAAAATCCCTCTCACTGAATCAAATTCTATGCTGATTCATTACAAAGGACCGTGGAGAACTTATAAAACCATATCTTTTTATGATGTGATGGAAAAAAGGGTCGGGAAAAAGGCTTTCAGGGACAAGCCGGTTTTAATCGGCTCATCTTTAAGAGGTCTCATGGATTTAAGATCAACGCCTATACAAAAACATTTTCCGGGTGTTGAAGTTCAGGCGAACATTATTCAGACGATTTTAAACGGCGATTTTATCAATAAAAGCGGGAGGGCAACGACCTTCATTATTATGCTGTTGATAATAATATTTACCGCCGGAATTATTTTAACACGATTGAACATGATCATTTCCACAATTGTTATAATTTTGACGGGTTATTTATATTATAAACTGACGGGAAAACTATTTGACAGCGAAAATTATATTTTAGACACAACAAGACCGATATTTTCTATGATTTTCACATTTTTAACGACTTATACGCTGAATTATTATAAAGAGAACAAGGCTAAAAAATTTATTCGCGCTACTTTAGGTAAATATGTACCTGAAATCGTATCGAAAGAAATACTGAAAAATCCGGATAAATATAAATTAGGCGGCGAGAAAAAAGAAATCACGATGATGTTTTCTGACATAAGAAGTTTTACTGCCTACAGCGAAAAGACCGATCCGAAAGAACTTGTAGGATTTTTGAATATATATCTGAAAAGAATGACAGGTGTGATAAAACAAAATCAGGGTACCTTGGATAAGTATATGGGCGATGCGGTAATTTGTTTTTTCGGCGCTCCGTTGGATATGGACCATCCTTATTATGCCTGCAAATCGGCTCTTGAGATGATGATCGAATTGAAAAAACTGAAAAATGAGCTTGAAAACGATACATTTAAAAATATTGATATAGGCATAGGTATCAACACCGATTTGATAACCGTCGGAAATATCGGAAGCGAAGATTTGTTTGATTACACTGCAATCGGCGACGGAATGAATCTTGCCTCAAGGCTTGAAGGGTTGAATAAATATTACGGA
>JAKLPX010000114.1 GCA_022013635.1 Candidatus Delongbacteria bacterium | reverse complement strand
TACGACTGGTGGGGTGCTTTTAGCCATGACCGTTAGATGACTTTGAAAAATTTGCAATTATCAACTTTATGCCGATCTATGTATCTGACTTCAAATTTCACATGAATTTAAACTTAATAAATGTTGTTGCGTTTTTGAAAAAAAGCGTTTAATTAATACAATGATTTCAAATAACGACAACAATTCCAAGAAATAGAATGTATAATTGAAGCAAGGACTATATAATCTAAGTAAAAAAAATCTGATAATGTAAATGTACGGTTGTGCAATTAAATTTGTGAATTTAATTCTGTAGAGGTAAATAATTATGAAGCTGAAAGAAATAAAAGAAATACTTAATGCAGAAGTTCTTACAGGGGAATACGATACAGAAATGGAAATTGAAATAGGTTGCTCATCGGATTTAATGAGCGATATTTTGGCTTTTGCAAAGCCTGGAGTTATTTTAGTAACAAGTTTAACGAATATTCAGGTTATCAATACTGCCAATATGGCTGATATCAAAGCAGTTTGTTTTGTTATGGGGAAAATTCCCGGTGCAAATATCATTAATTTAGCGAAAAAGGATGGTATTGTTGTATTTCAAACAAAGCTTACAACTTTTGAATGTTGCGGATTGTTGTATAAAAATGGTCTTAAAAGTTGCAGTTATTCAACTTTTGATGAATTTAGAACTTACATCATTTGAAAGTTGAAATTATTTAAATTTTGGATAAAAAATGGATAATCTTATAAAAGCGACCAGCAAAACACAAGATCTGACCTATGAATTGAAAATACAGGAAGTAATGGATGTTAATTACCAGATTGTAAATTCTTCTATGACTGTCAGTTCGTTAAGAGAAGTTTTGCGTAAAAAAAGAATATTAGGGGTTCCTGTTGTAGATAATGACGAGCTCGTAGGTATTGTAAGTATTGAAGATTTTATTAAATGTATGGAACAGGGAAAATTAGGTGAAACAGTAGAAACCATGATGACAAAAGATGTTAAGACACTGTTTGCTGATGAACCGCTCATACACGCAGTGATGAAATTTGAAGAATATGGATTTAGCCGCTTTCCAGTGATTTCGAGAGATACTAATAAATTAGTCGGTATTGTTACTAAAATTGATATTATCAAAGGCATATTAAAGAAGCTGGAAACAGTTGATCAGCACGAAGAGGAACGAAGGTATAGAGCAAGCCACATTTTTCAAGATATTATTGCTGATGAGATATCCATTCAATTAAAATATTATGTAGAAGGCAGGAATTTTGATAAAGCTGGAGAAGCTTCCACAGGACTGAAAAAAACGCTAAACAGGCTTGGTTTTCCTCCTGAGATTGTGCGTAGAGTTACGATCTCGACTTACGAAGCTGAGATAAATATTGTGTCATACACAGAGAAAGGAGAAATTACAGCTTATATTGATTCAAACCAGGTTAAAATGCTTATAACTGATAAAGGTCCCGGAATTGCGGATATAAATAAAGCTATGGAACCGGGATATTCAACCGCTCCGGGATGGGTGAGGGAATTGGGATTCGGTGCGGGAATGGGACTTCCCAATATAAAGAAATTTACCGATAAAATGACACTAAAATCAACAGTAGGGAAAGGGACTCGCTTAGAGACTGTTATTAATCTTAACAATTATCGTAATGAAAATAAATAAGGAAGAGGAAAAATGAATAGTTTAAAGAATATTGTTCAGGATCTTAGTCTGAAAGTCGTTTCGGGGGATATTGAAAGAGAAGTGAGCGGGGGATATTCGAGCGACTTGCTCAGTGATGTAATAGCAAATGCTCAAAAAGATGATATCTGGATCACATTACAAACTCATGTAAATATTGTTGCTGTGGCAAACTTGAAGGAACTTGCGGGTATCATTCTTGTTAACGGAAGGCAACCTGAAGATGCAACTCTAAATAAAGCAAAACTTGAAAATATTCTGATAATGCTAACAGAATTGCCGACTTTTGAAATTGTTGGTAAACTTTATGAAATGGGAATCCACGGAAAAAAGAGAAAATAAGGTTCTTATAAAATGTTTAAAAAAATCAAAGCGGATTTGCATATTCATACATGCCTTTCTCCTTGCGGCGATATTGAAATGACGCCTAAAATGATCATAGAAAAAGCAAGATCAATTGGATTGAATGTGATCGGTATTTGTGACCATAATTCGTCTGAAAATTCTGCTGCAGTAAAAAAAGCGGGAGAAGAAAATAATTTGAAAGTTCTTTCAGGAATGGAAGTTACATCTCAGGAGGAAGTACATATCCTCGCTCTTTTTGATGATGAAACAAAATTGTCTGAACTTCAGAAAATCGTATATGAAAACCTGAATGGTGTTAATGACGAGGAACTTTTCGGATACCAGATGATAGTTAACATGCAGGATGAGATAGTCGATCTTAATAATAAATTACTGATCGGAGCAACCGGGCTTACGGTAGATAGAATTGTAGAACTCATTCATTCCCTGAACGGACTGGCAATAGCCTCTCATGTTGATCGCGAAAGATTCAGCCTGATCGGGCAATTGGGTTTCGTTCCCGTAGGATTGGAACTGGACGGTCTGGAATTGTCACCGGCATATATGTCTGAAAAGAAAGAATTTGATTTCCCTATGTCATCTGGTTTACCTCTTGTAACTTTTTCAGACGCGCATTTTATTAATGAAATCGGAAAAACTTCAACCACTTTCCTGATCAAAGAAATAACGGTAGATGAAATTAAAAAAGCGTTGGAGAATAAAGATGGAAGATCTGTCCTTGCATATTCTTGATGTGGTCGAGAATTCTATCGAAGCCGGTGCTTCGAAAATTGAAATAAAGATCATTGAGGATAAAAGCAGGGATCTTCTCGAGATCGAGATCAAGGACAATGGAAGGGGAATGAGCGAAGAAACGCTTAGTAAAGTATTGGATCCGTTCTATACTACAAGAACCACCCGGAGAGTGGGCATGGGACTGTCTCTTTTAGTTCAAGCTGCTAAAGATAGTAATGGAAATTTTGAGATCAATTCAAGTGTTGGAGTAGGCACTGAAGTAAAAGCCTCTTTTCAATACAGCCACATTGATCGTAAACCCATCGGAGATCTAAAGAGCACATTTATCATTTTAATTACATCTTATCCGGAAATAAATTTCATATATATTCATCAGGATGAAGAAGGTATTGATACTCTTGATTCAAATAAAATTTAGCGAAAAATTTCTATAAAATTTCATATATTATACTTAATAAATATTGTTGCGTTTTAAAAAAAAAGTGTTTAATTAATGCAGGTAATTAAATTCGACAGTAGCGTTATGAAATAGAAAGTTAAATTGAAGCAGGAAATAAAATGAGGATAAAAAGAAAAAATCCAATTAGGCAATGCGATTTACCCGAAGAGACGATTGATCTGACCCTTCTTGACGAATTATTAAGCAAATATGCAGGGAAAAAAGGAAGCATGATTTCTCTTTTGCAGGGTACTCAGGAAATTTATCACTACATACCCAAAAGCGCAATAAAGAAAATTTCTGAAGAAGCGAATTTAAGCGAGAGCGATATC
>JAKLPX010000113.1 GCA_022013635.1 Candidatus Delongbacteria bacterium | reverse complement strand
TGCTTTGGATAAGAAAATCAATTTCGAAAATATATACAACGAAACCGCATATTTTGACTGTAGAATCTGCGGAAAAGAGGAGCAAAAAATTGTCTGCGATAAATGCGGACAAACTAATCAATTCTCATTGAATTACGATGCTCTGAGCTGTAGATGCTCCAACGATGTAAAGGTTAAAACCTGCGACTGCGGAACAAAACACGGGCACAGCGATTTTTATCTGATTTCCGACGGAATCAAATGGCAATATTCAAAATCAAAAAGCTATTATAATTACAGAAAAGGAAGAATGCTCGCATTTTCAACCTGTCCGACCTGCGGAGTATTTTCGGTAGAGAAATGTAAAGTATGCGGAAGCAAGGTAAATTTCGGTGCGCCTAACAAGAATAACGAAGTTTATTGTAAAAACTGCGGATCCGTAAATCAGTTCTTATGCGAAAACAGGAAATGCAACGATTCCGTAAAAGTGCTGAAAAACCCAAATTCTATAGAGCAGAAACTTGACTGGCTTAACGAAGTTATGAGCTTTAAAACAAGAATTACTTCGGAAAGGGTCAAATATTCCGAGCCGGGCAATGTGAAAAAAGAGAAAGCAAAGATTTCTTCAGGCGGCGAAATATCAATCGGAGGCGATTCAACGCCGGACTTTACCAATTCATTTATTGAAGAATTCGACAATAAGACAAAAGAAATTATCACCTCTTCTTTCATTAATGAAATAGAAAACGAGGTTAATCAGAGAAAGCAGCTTCAGGAAGAACTTAGAAATTATAACAAAAAGCAGGCATCGGGATCGTCAGGAGCAAAACCTTCATTCGGCTCTCCTGCAGGCGCGAAACCAATCGTTCCGGACAGTATGACGGAAGATATGGAAGAAGAAGATAGTTCTTCCGAACATAACGAAATTGCATTCGACGATTCAGGGAAAGGACTGACTTTCTATATCATAATAGCCGTAGTTGCAGTTGCAGTTTTAGCCGGAGCATGGTGGGGTTATTTTGCCTTTGTGAAAGCCGGCGATAAAGACGATATGAAAAAAGTCGAAACCATTACTCCTGTTGTGCCTACAACCGAAGCGCCGCCGACAAATACTGTGCCGGCTGAAAAACAGGAACCGAATGCGGCTCAGTCATATATGGATGCTCAGAAACAAAATATTCAGAAAGCGAAAGACGCCGTCGAAAAAAATCAAAAGGCTCAGGAAGAGCAATTAAAAGAAATAAAGTGAAGTTTAACCGAATTTATCTCCGATCTTCAGTTTATGTCCGTTTAAAAAAGATTTTGTGTCCAGAACCGGTTTGTTTTCAGGTTGTAATTCAGTTATAATTATATAACCGTTTTCGGCAGTAACTTTGATTGTCCCGCTTTTTTGATTTACCTCTTTTATCAATCCGGCTTCAAAATTATGTGATGCAAGTTCGTAAGTTGCCGAAATTATTTTTATCCTCTTCCCGTTCAATATAGTATATGCACCGGGTTTAGGAGAAAGACCTCTTATCTTATTGAAAATAACATCAGCTGATTCGTCCCAGTCAATTTTAAAATTTATCGGAAATAATTTCGGGGCTTTTTTAAAACTTATTTCGTTTTGTCTGAACGATGTATAATTCCCGCTGAAAATATTCATTACCGTATCAACCAGGACTCCGGCGCCGATATTAGATAATTTATCGTATAATGAACCGAAATTATCACTTGTATCTATCGGGATTTTAACCTGATTGATTATATCACCGGAATCAATCTCCTTACTATTAAGGAAAAAGACGGTTAATCCGGTTTCTTTTTCGCCGTTGAAAATTGCATAATTAATTGGAGCCGCTCCCCTGTAATCAGGCAATAAAGAAGCGTGCAGGTTGATAGAACCGAATTTCGGGATATAAAGTACCATACTGGGCAATACTCTGAAAGCTACTACAACAAAAAGATCTGCGTTCAGTTCCTTCAGATTTTCTATAAAGTCCGGATTCCTCATGCTGACCGGCTGAAGAATAGGCAGTCCGAGTTCAAGAGCTTTTGCCTTAACTGCCGTATAACTGATTTTTTTGCCGCGTCCTCTCTCCTTATCGGGCTGAGTCACAACCGCCTTAATATTAATACCTTTATTATATAAGGCCTCCAAGGAACAGACGGCAAAATCGGGCGAACCCATAAATATTATTGATCTGTCGTTCATAAAATCAGTTTATTTCATCAATGCCGTTTTTGGATACCTTCATTATTTTTCCTTCCGCTTCGGTTAACTGCTTTCTGCAGAATTCTATAAGCTTTTTTCCTTCCTCATACATTTCAAAAGTCTTATCCAAAGCTATTTCGCCGGATTCCAATTTCTCCATAATTTCGGTAAGCTTTTTTACAGCGTCTTCATATTTCATTTCTTTCATAAAACAACTGCCCCTGAATTTATTTTTTCCTGATTTCAATAAAAAGTTCTTCCAATTGAGATTTATCAACTTCCGAAGGCGCATTCATCATCAAACAATTTTGGCTTTTTGATTTAGGGAAGGCAATAACTTCTCTGATAGATTCTTCCCCGCAAATAATTGATACTATTCTGTCAAGTCCGGGAGCAATCCCGCCGTGAGGAGGCGCGCCGAATTTAAAAGCGTTTAGCATAAATCCGAATTTATTCTCAATCTCGGCATCTGTCATGCCTAATATCTTAAAGATTTTCTTTTGGAATTCGCTTTTATGGATCCTGATGCTTCCGCTCGCAAGTTCAACTCCGTTAAGAACCAAATCGTACAGCTGCCCAAGTATTTTATCCAAATTTACTTCATTTATAACATCCTGCAAATATTCCGGCTTTGGCATTGTAAACATGTGATGCATAGTCTGCCATCTGTTTTCATCAGGATTGAATTCAAACATAGGAAAATCAACAATCCAGCAAAATTTATACTCATTTATATCGAATAATTTCAATTCGCCGCCAAGCCTGTTTCTCAACGCGCCCAAGATTTTATTTGCCAAATCTTCTGAATCTGCCGCAAAGAAAATTATACCGTCTTTTGACAATTCGGCTTTATCAATAATGATTTTTTGTTCTTCTCCGCTAAGGAATTTGCTGATGCCTCCGTCAAGTTTGCCTCCGATGACTTTTGTAAAAGCAAGACCTTTTCCGCCGAGATGTTTTGCGTAATCTTCATATTCTCCCATCTGTTTCCTGCTTAAATTTTCAAGTCCTTCAACAGCAATAAATTTCACGCATTCAGCATTCGCAAAAACAGAAAAACCGCTGTTTTTCGCAGATACTGAAATATTTTTTAATTTCAAGCCGAATCTTAAATCAGGTTTATCAACGCCGTAATCATCCATCGCGGATTTGAAAGTCAGTCTTTCAAACGGTATTTTAATGTCAATATCAGCGGCTTGTTTAAATATATAGGCAAACATTCCCTCTGTCAGACTAAAAATATCTTCCTCTGTTACAAAGCTTTGTTCAATATCAATCTGAGTAAATTCGGGTTGTCTGTCTTTTCTTGAATCTTCATCCCTGTAGCATCTCGCTATCTGAAAATATTTATCCTGACCTGCTACCATAAGAAGCTGCTTATAGATCTGAGGAGATTGCGGCAAAGCAAAAAAATTACCCGGATAAATCCTGGACGGCACTAAATAATCTCTGGCGCCTTCAGGAGTACTTTTTGCCAAAGTGGGAGTTTCAATTTCAATAAAGCCTTTTTCCGACAGATAATTTCTTGCCGCCAAACATATTTTGTGTCTTATCAAAAGATTATTTGTCATTTTATCGCTTCTAAGATCAATATAACGGTATTGAAGTCTGACTTCCTCTTTTGCGTCGCTTTTTCCGTTCAAGAAATTAAACGGCGGAGTGACGGATTCATTTTCTATTATAATATTATCCGCAACGACTTCAATTTCGCCGGTGGCAAGATTTTTATTAGGCTCAGGTTTGATCCGCACTGTCCCTGAAACAGTAACGACAAATTCGTTTCTGCATGAATTTGCGATATCAATAGCAGCTTTCGGTAAATCGTTCGGATCAAATAGAATTTGTGTTATCCCGTAACGGTCTCTCAGGTCCAGGAAGATAAGTCCGCCCAGATTTCTATATTTATGTACCCATCCAGATAATACGACTTTATTGCCGTCGTCAGCTTTTCTCAGTTCTCCGCAGTTATCAGTTCTTTTCATTTATTAATATCTCCGTTCAATTTATTAAAAAAAAATCAGACTGTAAATTTATGAATGTTTCCTTATAAAATCAATAGTAAGTTGGTTAATATTTATTTAAAAATTTAACAAATAATCTCTTGACAATTTATTAAAAACAAAGTAACTTAAGAGCCTCTAAATAAGGCTAACGCCGGGAGAGCGAAGCAGAAGAAAAAAAATAAAGTAAAAAATGATAAAAAATCGGAGGAAAAAATGACTGAATATTTTGTAAAAGGCGGACCCTTTATGTGGCCTATCCTGATTCTGTTTATAATAGGAATCATTATCAGCTTTTACAAACTTTTTGCGCTTTTAGGAACAGGTAAAAACGCCGGAAAATTGATGGTGGATGTAAAAAAAGCTATTGCAACTCATGGAGTTGACGGAGCGCTGAAACTGGTTCAGGGCGGAAAACCTGTCGAAGAATTAGTTGCTTCAGGACTTAAAAATCTGAAGTACGGAATTGACAATGTAGAAAAAGCGCTTGTTAATGAAGGCGGAATTCAGCTTACTTACTTGTGGGGCGGTATGGTTTGGTTGTCAACTGTTGTGGCTCTAGCTCCTATGATCGGATTCTTGGGAACCGTTTGGGGTATGATTCTGGCAATGGATGCCATCGCCGCAGCCAACGATATTTCTCCTTCTATTGTTGCAGGCGGTATTTCTCAAGCTCTTTTAACTACCGCTTTCGGTTTGATCGTAGCTATTTTAATTCAGACTTTCCAAAATGTTTTCCAAACCATCATTGATAAAAGACAATTGGATATGGAAGAAACAAGTGTTGCTTTAGTTGAAACATTTATAGAAATGAAAACAAAATAAAGCGAGAATAGAAATGATAAAGAAACCTGTAAGAAAGGTTGGGGATTTTAACGCGTCGTCAATGGCAGATATTACTTTTCTATTGCTTGTGTTCTTTCTCGTGACAACAACAGTATCTTCGGATAAAGGCATCAAATTCGTCCTGCCGCAGAAAGCAGACGATACTACTCCCACGAAGGTAAAAGGGGTTGTGAATATTTTCCTGAACGACGAAAATCAGGTGCTGATCGGGAAAAAAGGTAAAGAGGAAGAAGTCAGCATTCAGCAGATTAAAAGCAAACTCACTTTACTTGACAGAGAAATAGCGGCACAGGGAGATTCTATTATAGTTTCTATTAAAGTTACTCCGGGCTCGTTATATAAAAATTATGTCGAAATTCTTGATCAGGTAAAAAGCGCAAAGATAGACAGAGTATCATTAGCCCAATAAATACTAACAGTCAGGAAGATTATGATAGGAAATAATAAAAACCACGAACAAGGCAAAATATCAACGGCATCAATGCCGGATATCATATTCATGCTTTTAATCTTCTTTATGGTCAGTACAGTATTCCGCGAATTCAGAGGACTTCCAGTAAAAATCCCTTCAACCGTAAATGCTATGAAAATCGAAGGGAAAAGAAATATTGCCTACTGTTATATTGATATTAACAACAGGATCAGCGTGGACGACAAATTGATGACTACTAAAGAGGTTACCTCAATCATGTATTTAAAAAGGACCAGCAATCCGAGAATTATTGTATCAATGAAAATAGACGAGAACTGCAAGAACGAAATAGTTGATAAAGTTCAGAGATCATTGCAGGAAGCAGACGCTCGAAGGATAGTTTACGCTACAAATACGAAATAAGAAAGTTTGAAATTGAAGAATAATGGAGTTATAAGATGGCTCACAAAGTAGGGCAAATAGCCGAAAAAACATCTAAGCTTTCGGACATAACGACGCTGATAGTGTTTCTGTGTCTTGCATTCGTGTTCGCGACTTTTCACAAATTCAATACTGTGGTAAAATTGGATTCGATGACTGCAGATGAAATTGCAATTGAGAAAGTTGAGATTACCGAGCAGGTCAAAAAGACTGTAAGACCGGCAATAGTAAGAATACCTATTGCGGTTGAAGACGAAGAAGAGCTGGAAGAAGATGTAGAACTGGAAATCGAAACTGCGGATTTTGATATAAGATCTGATCCTCCGCCTCCGCCTCCGCCTCCGACATTGACAGAGGATGAAATATTCGATTTCTATGCAATACAGGAAAAACCTGAGTTGATGTCCGGTTATGCCGAGAAAATACAGGAATACATAAAGAAAAATTATCCTCCACTCGCAAGGAAAAGCGGCGTGTCGGGAAAAGTGATAGTTAAATTTGTTTGTTCAAAAGAAGGTATCCCAACGAATGTGGCAATAACTTTAGAGAAGCCTACCGATATGGGATTCGGCGATGTGGCGATTAAAGCTATGGAACAGGCAAGATTTAAACCCGGAATGCAAAGGGATAAACCGGTACCTGTAAGGATGTCACAGAAAATTGATTTCAAAACAAATGTGAGATAAATTATAAAAAGGTCTGGTTCTCAGACCTTTTTTATTTAAAGAAATTCGGAGAATGGTTTTATGAAAATTTTGGTATTGGGTTCCGGAGGAAGGGAACATTCAATAATATTAAAACTATCACAAAGCGATAAAGTTGATAAAATTTACGCAATTCCCGGAAATACCGGTATAAGTTCTTTAGCCGAAACAAAAAATATTTCATTGACGGATCATAAAAGCATTATTGAATTCGTAAAAGAAAATATAATTGATTTAACGATAGTCGGCCCCGAAAATCCTTTAACGAACGGAATTGTAAATGACTTCAATAACGAAAACCTGTTAATATTCGGTCCTTCAAAAGAAGCTGCCGAACTTGAAGCGAGTAAAGCGTTCTCAAAGGGTTTAATGAATAGATATGGTATTCCGACAGCAGACTATAAGACATTTAATGATTATGACGAAGCTAAGGATTATCTTACGGGTCAAAAACATCCTTTAGTAGTAAAAGCAAGCGGACTGGCGGCGGGAAAAGGTGCGATTGTCTGCCATAGATTGGAAGACAGCCTAAAAGCAATAAAGGAAATCATGATAGACAGGTGCTTTAAAGATGCCGGAAATGAAGTCGTGATCGAAGAGTTCATGACAGGAGAAGAGGCTTCGATTTTTGCAATTTCGGACGGTAATTATTATAAGATATTAGCTCCTGCTCAGGATCATAAAGCTGTATTTGACGGCGATAAAGGTCCCAACACAGGGGGCATGGGTTCATACTCACCCGCCCCGATGATCAATTCCGATATGCTCTCCGAAATCGAAAGAAAAATAATTGAACCGACATTTGCTGCAATGAAAAATGAAGGCAGAACTTATAAAGGTGTTCTTTTTGTCGGATTAATGATCACGGAAGAAGGCCCTAAAGTCATAGAATATAACTGCAGATTCGGCGATCCTGAAACGCAGGCGATTTTGCCTTTGCTGGATGCGGATTTATTCGAGCTTACAATGGAATCAGCAAAAGGTAAATTTACAAAAAATGAAATTTTACCGATGAAAGACCTTCACAGCCTATGTCTCGTATTAACTTCAGGAGGCTATCCGAATAAATATTTTACGGGTTATGAAATTACAGGGCTTGATAAAGTGGATGCAGAAACCCAGATCATTCATGCAGGCACAAAAAAAGTTGAAGACAGAATCCTATCGAACGGCGGAAGAGTATTAAATGTTGTTTGCCTTGCAAAATCCTTAAAAGATGCAAAGGACAAGGCATATTCCGAAGCGGATAAGATAAACTTTAAAGATAAATACTGCCGAAGCGATATCGGAAACAAAGGGATAAAATATTACGAAAAATAATTTTTTTGATTTATTTATTAATTGCGTTTATATGATTATTTTTATATATTTTGTCTGCAAATAGTGTATAATAAAACCGAGTTGTCTGGAGGGAAGATGAGATATTTAAAATTAGCGATGATATTTTTGACTTTAACCGGCATATTTGCCCAGAACGATCTGTCCGAAGAAGAAAAGGCGTTGTTTAAAACAAATATAATTGTTCCCGTGCCGTCCGAAATAATTATGGCGCTGGATATACTTTCTGATGTAAATTGGAAAGCGATTGTAGTTTACGACTACAGTGCAAATTATGCAGACAATTATAAAATAGCCTTAAATTTGGGTGTCAGGGTCGCCCAGGGCTTTATCGCAATTCAGGCTGAAGACAGGAAAAATACGGGCGAAATGTTCGGTGTCAGCAGGGATTTGGCGGAGAATTTCGGCGCTAAGAGCGAAATGTTTGTAGATAAGGCTATAATTTCAAAAATGCTGAATGAAGGAAAGTGGCTGGAATTAAGGGCGGTTCTTGACGATATTCATCTGAAAGTTAAGGAAGAGATGAAGAAATACGATCCGGATTATGTTGTTTTGGCCGGAATCGGCGGTTGGCTTGAAGGGCTTCATATAGTTTCGAAAGCTCTTAAATCAAATTATTCCGAAGAGGCTTCCACAATTCTTTTTCAGCCTGAACTAATTGATCATTTTACAAAAAAAATTAACGGGTTGAAAAAAACAAACAGCAGTAATATTGAAGTCAAGGAAATTATAAAGAAGTTTCCTGAAATTAAAAAATTATGCGGCGTAGGGATAGGCAATCCGATACCGTTGGAAAACATTAACGAACTGTATTTAATAAGTTCCAATTTAATAGATGCGATTGTTTCTGAAACAAAGAGAGCGGCAGCCGCCGATAAAGTAGAGGAAGGTTCAAGTGCCTGGACAATGATTTACTCCGCTCTATTTATCGTAGTATTAATAGTCTTTATCATTAGAAGAAAGAAAGGAGGCAAATAATGAATTCGTTAAAAATCAGAATGCCTTTTCTTTTCTTGTTGTTTTTATGCCTTTTAGCACCATCAGTAACCATTGTTGCCCAAAATAACGCAGAAGAAGAAACATGGGATGAAAACATTACGGATGTGGAATATCTTTTCGGAGAATCCAAAAAAGAAATTATAGCATCCGGATATTATACAAACGGCGATCTAAAATCAGGATATTTCGACGAAAACCCCAATGTTTACGCCACATTTACTCTTTACAGAGGTAATTCATACACTTTTATAATCGGAGCGGCAAATAATTTAAACAAAATTAAAACATCATTCTATGGCAATAATTTCGTAGATAACCTTTTTACAGACGAAGTGGATGTAAGCACTTATAAGATATTCTATATCACTCCGATCCATAACGGGACATATTATCTGAAGGTACAATCAAGCGGTGAAACCACAGGCGACGCCGAGTGGATGTATTACTATGGTTTTAAACAGAATAAATAAAGAGAATCTCAGCTGGGCTTTTTACGACTGGGCGAATTCAGCTTATGCCACGACTGTTTTAGCGGTTTTTTTCCCGTTATTTTTAAACGAATATTGGAGTTCGGGAGCGGATACTACCGTGACTACAGCAAGATTGGGAACAGCTAATTCCCTTATAGGTGTCATTTTGATGATAACGGCACCGGTTATGGGCGCGATGTCCGATATTTCGGATTCTAAAAAGAAATATCTTTTTTATACGACTATCTTAGGCGCCGTTTTTACGGCATCATTATATCTTGTCGGCAAAGGAAACTGGATATTTGCGCTGACGCTTTACGCCGTGTCTTCGGTCTGCTTCAGTTCAGGAATTATTTTTTATGATTCCCTGCTGAACAGCGTTGCTAAAAAAGATAAACTGAACTTCGTATCAAGCTTGGGATATTCTTTGGGGTATCTCGGCGGCGGTTTACTTTTATCGCTGAATATTCTGATGACTTTAAAGCCGGCATTATTCGGGTTGAATTCAGGCGAAGAAGCAGTTAAATATTCATTCGTCAGCGTCGGGCTGTGGTGGATCATTTTTTCAATCCCGTTATTCAAAAATGTTAAGGAGGAAATATCCTCAAAAGAGTTTGAAAATTTTTCAAACAGATTAAAAAAAAGTATTTTGCAGATTATTGAGACATTTAAGCATATAAAAGAGATTAAAAGCATTTACTTGTTTTTAATAGCTTACTGGCTTTATATTGACGGTGTTGACACGATAATAAGAATGGCTATGGATTTCGGCATTTCTATCCGTCTTGAAAGAAACAGTCTTATAACGGCTCTGTTACTGACCCAATTTGTCGGCTTTCCGGCTGCGTTGTTTACCGGAATTATATTTAAAGGGAAAAGCGGGGCAAGAAACGGCATTTATTTTACGATATTTATATATTTTCTCGTTTCAATTTTCGGAGCTTTGATGAGTACCGAATATCATTTTTATATTCTCGCTGCGGCGGTAGGATTGGTTCAGGGCGGGATTCAGGCTCTCAGCAGGTCGTATTTCGCATATATCATACCGAAAGATAAAGCCGGCGAATTTTTCGGATTCTATAATATGGTCGGAAAATTTGCGGTAATACTTGGACCGCTTTTTATAGCCGTGACGGGGCTGACGCTCAGAAATATGGGATATTCGGCAGATATGTCTTCGAGAGGCGGAATATTATCGGTATCCGTATTTTTTATTTTGGGAGGCATAGTATTTTATATGTCGGGCAAAGACGAACAGGAATATTCATAAAAAAATAAGGAAGGAAAATGAAGAAATATTTAACGACGCCGATCTATTATGTTAACGGAAAACCTCATCTCGGTCACGCCTATACTACTATTCTGGCGGATGCAATTACAAGGTATTATAAATTATTCGGATATGATGCCGTCATGATTACCGGTGTTGACGAGCACGGACAAAAAGTTTATGAATCTGCCCTGGAGAAGAATATGTCTCCTCAGGATTACTGCGACAGCCTGATACCTGCTTTTGTAGATATGTTTAAGAAATGTGATATAAATTATGATATATTTTTCAGGACAACCTCGAATTCTCATAAAGAAAGAGTTCAGAGAATGTTGCAGAACCTATATGATAAAGGCGATATTTATAAAGATAATTACGAAGGTAGTTACTGCACTCCTTGCGAGACTTTTTTTACCGAAAAAGACTTGACAGACGGAAAATGTCCTGAGTGCGGAAGAGAAACTACTGTCATAAAAGAAGAGAATTATTTCTTCAATATGGCTAAATATGCCGGCGAATATGAAAATTTTCTGAAGGAACGGGATGATTTTATATATCCTGAATTCAGGAAAAATGAAGTACTAGGCATTCTAAAACAGGGTTTAAGGCCTTTATGCATTTCAAGAAAGAAGGAAAAAATGCCATGGGGGATCGAAATTCCTTTCGATAAGGATTTTGTTACTTATGTCTGGTTCGATGCACTGTCAAATTATATAAACGGTATCGGTTATCTTGAAGATGACGAAAAATTCAACAGTTACTGGCCTACAACGACCCATTTTCTTGCAAAGGACATTCTGCTTCATCATACTATATATTGGCCGACGATGCTGCTTGCCATGGGATTAAAACTGCCTGAAAACTTTTTAATTCACGGCTGGTGGATGGGTGAGGGCGGTAAAAAGATGAGTAAATCTCTCAATAATGTCATTGACCCGAATGTACTCATTGATAAATACGGGTCTTCCTCTTTCAGATTCTTTGTTTTAAGAGATATGTCTCTTGGGCATGACGGTACATTTTCGATGGACAATTTCTTAAAAAGACATAATACCGAATTGGCAAACGATTTCGGTAATCTGTTAAACCGAGTCAGTCACATGATTGATAAAAACTTTGAAGGAAAGATTCCTGCGCCTTTAAAAAAGACAGAATTCTGCGATCCGTTCATAAATGAATTGAAAGTTCTATTGTCGGGAATTGAGCAGTCAGTATATGATTTTGAATTAAATAAAGCTTTGGACGACATTATGAAAATGATCCGTAATAC
>JAKLPX010000112.1 GCA_022013635.1 Candidatus Delongbacteria bacterium | reverse complement strand
TGTTCCGCAAATAATGCCAGATATAATTTGTGAAATAGAAATACAGGTTTGGCTGAGAAGCATTACCAACAAAATAATTTAGACCTTGCTCTATAATTGCGTCTCTCATTTTTGTTTTAGCTGATGCTGAAATCGGTGAATCGGGATTATCATTTCGCAAAAATGGGGGATTCATTACAACTGCGTCATACCGATTTGCTCTTGCATTATGAAAAATATCACCAATCAAAATGTTTGCAGTTGTCGTGTTGTTTACATTAGCAAGATTTTTTGAAAGTAATCTAAAAGCAGACAACTGAGAAAGAAATGGGTCGATTTCAATTCCGTCTATTTGATTTAATATTTGATTATGAGTTTTGGCTTGGTTTGCCGATGTCGCAAGTAAGCTTATTTGGTCATAAGCAGCATCTAATAATGCTCCATCACCGCAACCAGGGTCTAAGACTTTTGAATCTGGAGTGTCAATACACAACGCTGCAAGAAGGTTTGATAATTCTGCATCAGACATGACTTTCCCTTTGCTGTGCAATTCTTCTCTGACATAAATTTTTGAAGTAAGAAGATTGAAAACATACGAAGGTGAAGGATTGTCAACAACAGCATTGCTGTTATGCTGAACAAAACACTGTATCAAATCCTTGAAATAACTTAAATAGTTTGCACAAAAATTGTCAGGAAAAACTCGTTGAGCCTGATTAGGATGGTCGGTAAAAATTTGTCTGAAATCTAACTGAATTATTCTGTTGTAATTGTTCGCTAAATTGTTTTTGAACTGCGGTAGCGTTGCATTATTTGGTGGATAATTACGAAAGTGTGCCGCGTTTGTGTTTCCAGTTTGTGTGTAGAAATCTTTTAAATAAGCATATGCAAGTAAACGAAATAACTCATAAAGAGTTAACTCTTTTCTTACTGCTTCCGGATAGCCCAAAGAATTTTTTAATGCGACATAGTTGTTATGAAAACTTTCAATTATAAGTTGCCAATTATTATCCCAATCAGGAGCAATTCGATTGAAAATATTCAGTAGAATATTTTCAAAAGTTTCTTGTAATTCTGCAAGAGATTCTGTTGCATCATGATTAACTGGACTGAAAAGTGAATGTTGTCTTGGATTTCCTTTTAGTAAACAACTTGTCAAGGGTACACCGTTTCGGTCTGCAAATAGAACTAATCTTTCAATGTTAGTTACACAAAAGTATTTGTGATAATTAGGTTCCCAGTGTGGTCCAAAATCAGTTACATAGGACCGTGATTGGTTTTGGTAGCGTTGTGATTCAACATCTCTTTGTGTTCGTTTTACTTCAACGATAAAAACATATCGTTGGCTAGCAATCAAGCGAATCGCAAAGTCGGGAATTATTGTGCTGTTTGGAATTGTAGGATGATGAACAACCTGTGCAATGTTGCTGAAACCACAATTTGCCAAAGAATTGTTTAATGCCGCTTCAACAAGTGGGTGGAAGTCTCTTACTTCATCTGAATTATACCAAAGTCTCTTCATTTTAATTCATTGAAAATATGTTTTCTATGTCAGCATGAATTTGCGGAGTTGAAATTCCAACACTGTTATGCAAGTTATACTCCTCAATTAATATTTCATCAATACCATTTATCATTTTCTCCTTGTAGCTAGAAAATCTGCTCACAGATTTCAACTCTCTTCCAGCAATTTCTAACTTTTGAATTGTATTACTTGAAAGCTTGTTGATGTCAATCACGGGGATATCTTTAAATTCATATAATTGTATTTTGCGGAGCCCATTCCCTTGATTCCTTGAATGAAGTAGTACTGAAATTCTTGTAAACGTAGAATTCAATATAGCAAAGTATGCCATCAAATTTTCCTCAATATTCAGAATATAGAAATTGTCAGATGAGTAATGGAGTTCTTCATTTAGCAAAAAATCAATATTCTTTCTCAGGTAGTAATTAAATAAAATATTACCTGGCTTCTTAAGTTTAACTACAAACCAATCCTGATTTCTCTGAATTTGCTCCTTCAAGGCTTTAAACTTATCACTATTTGCAAGAATTTCTTTCCTTACATTTTCTATATGATTCATAGCTTTTGGTGAATTAGTTCCACTCAAATTAAGTAAAAATGATGTTTCCGATTCAACACTAAAAGTTTTTATCGTAGTTACATCCTTTACAAATGGTATTGACTCTTCAAACAATTTTATACGATTGATAAAGTATTCATTTGCAATTGAAGAAATTCCTCTTTGGATCGAATTTCGACTTAATTGACTAATAGGCTTAAAAAATGCGCTTTTAAAATCAATCACAGTTTCTTCATTGAACCTAAAAGTAAAAATATCTTTTACCAGTATTTGTTTAAAACTCAAATTTGGTATTGATTCGTAAGTAGCAATTTCTTCAATTTTTCTTAATGAATAAAGCTTTATTTGCTTTGGTTTTTCTATGGGACTTATAATGCGCTTGTAATCAATCACGGTTGCACCAACATCGGCGTCTGGGAAAGCGTTTTTCTTAAAATGATATATGCCTTCTATTATACCAAAGCGAATAAAAACTTCTTTCAGTACTTTACCAAAATCGCTATACAACCAAGAATCATAAATCACCGCAATCATCCTTCCTCTATCTGTTAAGTGGAAGATGGCTTTAAGTAAAAAGTATACATATAAATTTGATTTTGAAGGAATAATGTCAGATATAATCGGCAAACTTTTAAGAGCTTTAGTTTTTGAATTCTCGCCATCCATCATTAATTCTTGTCTGACATAGGGTGGATTTTGAATTATGTAATCATATTTTTCAGAAAGAGATAAATTAAAAAAACTATCAAGAACTAATTCTCTGTTTGGTTTTGCGAAAAATATTCCTGTTTTTTCGGAAATCAAACTTTTATCTAACTCGACTCCTTTTATTTTAATCGAGCTATCAATGTCATCAAGGTATGATAGAAAAGTATTTGGTCCTATACAAGGGTCGAGTATTTTTTGATTCGCTTGAAGGTCCTTTTTTAGAAGGTAAATCATAAATTTAGCTAGTACATGTGGAGTATTTACTTGCCCTAGTAAGTTCTTTTTATTTTGTATGAAAGAACTTGATTCTTGATTCGTATTTATTGATTCTACTTGTTCTAAAGGAAATAATTCAAGCTGGGGATATTCGATTTTTCTTTCGCCCACAATGCAATTACTTAAATCGGCCATGTCATTCATACTATAATAGAATTCATTACAACATGATTCGTTAAGAAAACAGCTATTTAATAATCTATGATTCTTTATTTCCTTTTTATAAAGAGTAGCTTTGTATTGAGTTTCTATAGACATAAATTCTTCATTACACATTTTAGTTATTTATTTTTTTTTCCACATTTTCACCTTGAAAGTTAATCAGTTTCAAATATACGCTTATTTGTGTATCAAAACTACATTTTTTTTACTAAATTTCTCTATCTTTTTTTTCCCATTGAAATCGAGAGAACTTGAAACATCCTGTAACATGGGAAAAATGACACGGCGAGGGGAATGTTATTTGCCACGCTTTTTTCCCTAACCGTTAGGGGCAATGGGTTGGGTTAGATAAGTTAATTTGTATGCTAACCTTTGAAATAATAAAATTAATAACGTTGGAGGAATTATGGCGATTATGTTGTGTCCCAATTGTCAGAGTGAAGTTTCAAATGAGGCATCCACATGCCCAAAATGTGGTCACCCTTTTAAAAAGACTGCTCAAAGCATGGGTGGGTGTGGTCTTTTTATGTTAATCGTTGGTGCCGTAATCGTTGCTGTTATTATTCTGGCAGCAGGTTTATAGGCAGAATATGAGATTCAAATACCTTCTTGATCCTGTATTTATTGGGTCTGCAATATTATATATTTTAAGCAGATATATTGTGATTGATAGAAGTAGTTTCATCTATTCTTTTTGGAATTTCTATTTGGGGGATTTTGTTTTGATACCTGTTGCATTGCCGATTCTTCTTTATATTTCAAGGCTCTTTGGTTTAAGAAAAAATGACTCCCCTCCACAATTAGTTGAAATAATAACTCCTCTAATTGTATGGTCAATTATTTTTGAAATTGCTGGACCTCATTTTGTCTCCGCAGCAACAGCGGACTATTTTGATATACTTGCGTATTTTTGCGGTGCAGTTGTTTCTTGGTTTTTTTGGAACTACCGAGTAATTTTAAGTAGAAATTCTTTTTTCTCTCGAATATTGGAAAAGATTTGAAATGATTATTACAGACAAGATAACATATTCAAACAAGCGCTCTTCTAATAATTGTGTCACAAAGCTTTTAATTAGCATAATTCTACTGTATCAACGATTCGCCCCCAAATACATAAGGAAAATTTGTGGTTATACTCCAACTTGCTCAGAATACGGGATAATCGCCTTGAAGAAATATGGTACAGTTAAGGGAATCAAAATGACAATCGGAAGATTACTAAGGTGTATGCCTAACAGTGGAGGTACTGACTATCCCTAACGGTAACCCAACCCACAGCCCCTAACATTGGAAAAATGACTTGACCCGAGTGATGTTTTATCTTGTTAGCTTTTTTCCATGACCGTTAGAGCCAATGCAGTTAAAGGGACTTACGCAGACAGATATTAGGAGGTTAAACTGATGAGGAAAATTAGATATAAATGTTTAGGATTGCAGACAGATAGTATGTGTTGGTTGCATCAAAAAAATGATGTATATTTGTAAATTGATAAAAAAAATCGGAGGAGTCTGAAAATGATAAATGTAATTGTTGTACCTGAAAATGATAATTTCAAAATTGATGTTTCATACAGAAATATCGTAGGAATTGACAAGAATATAGGCATACCCAACTTGGAACAGCAAAATGCAAAATATCTCGCACCTTATTGGTTATCAAAAGATTTCAAGGGTGTAAACAGAATTTACCACATCGAAGGATTTGATTCTAAAACGAATGAAATTAAACTTGGTAATTCATTCATTTTAAAAAACTCTTGGAATCAAATGGGGAACCATAGAAAATTTGAGTATCATAGCCTTGAGAGCTTTAATTTTGTTGAAGTTAATGAAGGTTATCTTATACTAGAAAGCTACAATGTTAAATAAAACAAAAAAAAGGAGGAGTATCGTGGAGCAGAATTTAGACAGAGGATTTGACAAGCAACTCAATTCAGTAAAGAATCTGACTTGGCTACCTTGGGTAGGTAAAAACTATACCAAATCCAAGTACAAAGTACTGATTGTCGGTGAATCGCACTATGCAGACGCAAAGGACGATGCACAAAAAATTATCGACATTGAAAAAGCACTGAACAACAAAGATTTCACAAGGCTTTGTATCCACGAAGCAGCCATCGAAGAATCGTGGAGGAAAAACCCACCTACTTTAACAAATATCAAAAGATTATTGTTGGGGAAGAGTTTTTGCGGAGATGAAACTAGAGAAAAGCTTTGGAGTCAAGTTGGCTATTACAATTTTATTCAATCAGTAATGGGCACAAAAAAAGACAGACCAATTGAAATCAGTTATTACGATTCATG
>JAKLPX010000111.1 GCA_022013635.1 Candidatus Delongbacteria bacterium | reverse complement strand
TGCATATAAGGCATATTTCCGAGTATGACGCCGAATCCGATCGGTAGCAATAACAGCGGCTCATAATGCTTTACTATCGCCAGATAAATTGCGACTGCTCCGATAATCACCATTATAAAATTATCGAGTGTTATATTTGCAAATCCGGTATTATTAAATAATTGTATTATTGTGTCCATTTAAAAACGCTCCGTTATTCAATTACGGCTAAAACATCGCCTTCGGATATATTATCGCCGTTTTTCACATTAATGGCTTTAATTATACCGTTTTTAACGGCATTGATATCATTCTCCATCTTCATGGCTTCCATAATGATGATCTTCTGACCGCTTTTTACAGGATCGCCCGCTTTTACCAAAACATTAAGTATAAGTCCCGGTAAAGGGGCAAGCACTTCGCTGCTGCCGGTTGAAGGAGACACCGCCGTAGTTTGCGGAACGGACTGAACCGAAGGCGCCGTCTGCTGGCTTGAACCTGCCTTTTGAACAGTTTCTATTTTCAATTCTTCGCCAAGATCTTTTAAACCTACAATATATTTCTTTCCATTAACGGTCAATACTGCCTCGAGAGAATCGAATTCTTCGATTCCTACCGTATATTCTTTTCCGCTGATTTCAAGTTTTAATTCCTTCATAATTGTATCCTTAAAGTTTTATCATTTGTTGAATTGGTACATTGATTTCCAAAAATAATTATCGTTTGTTTTACAAGTAAGGCTGGATATTGAATTGACCAGGTATAATTTCTTATAAATTTCTATTGCCGCCGCGATAGCAATAACATGATCGTCCGGAATATCTTCAACCAAGACAGCAGGCTTCTTTTCAACCGGAGTCCGGTGTTTTAAAACAGATTGTTTCATTGTTTGTCCGCTGAAGAAATAATTGAAAATATGAATAACTATAGCTATAAGCATTAAACCGGTAAAGACAACAATCATACCGCTTATTGTTATTGTCCAGCCGTTCAATCCGGGCGCATATTCTTTACTTATCCGGTCAAACCCATAAGTTCTTTCTTTCTTTTCGGTTTTTCCTTCCTTTACTTCGCCGAGAGTTTTTAGGAATATTTTAGGGTTTGTAAGGCTGCCTTTCTGAATTGTTTTTACGACTGCCTTTTTGAATTCCTGATTGGAATAGATATAATAAATACTGTCGTTACGGGATTCTTCCATCATATTATTCTTAATATCTTTATCAGACTGCTGAGAGAATAATCCCGCTGAAAAAATTGTCAATAAGGCTATAAATAAAATTCTAATCATAAAAATTCCCTTTTTTATGCGCTTTTCTAAAGATTCTATAATGGTATATTTCCGTGCTTCTTAGGCGGATTTGACGATCTCTTGTTTTTTAGCATCTCAAGCGCTTTTATCAATTTGAATCTTGTTACTGCAGGCTCGGTTATTCTGTCTATGAATCCTTTATCATAAGCCACATACGGATTTGCAAATCTTTCTTTATAATCTTCAATTTTCTCTGCAAGCATTTTCTCTTTGTCTTCCGCTTGGGCTATCTCTTTTGCAAAAATTATCTTGCACGCGCCTTCTGCGCCCATAACCGCTATTTCGGCTGACGGCCACGCAAAGATCATGTCACCCCTTAACTGCTTCGAGTTCATAACGCAATAAGCGCCGCCGTAGGCTTTCCTCGTTATCACGGTAATTTTCGGGACAGTAGCCTCGCCATAGGCATACAATAATTTTGCTCCGTGGTCAATGACTCCTGCAAATTCCTGCGCAGTTCCCGGCAGGAAACCCGGTACATCCTCAAATGTTACTACAGGAATGTTGAAGCAATCGCAGAATCTTACGAACCGTGCCGCTTTAACGGATGAATTACTGTCAAGAACGCCTGCCATTACTTTCGGCTGGTTTGCTACGATACCGACGCTTTTGCCGTTGAGCCGCGCAAAACCCACAATTATATTCTGCGCCCAGTCTTTGTGAACTTCAAAGAAATTTGCGTTATCAACTATTTTTGTGATCACATCTTTCATATCATAAGGTTTATTCGGATTCTCCGGAACTATTGAATTAAGTTCACTGCAAATTCTTTTCGGATCATCGGTACATGGAATTACAGGTGAATTCTCCGTATTGTTCTGGGGTATAAATCCGATTAATGTCCTGATGCCTTCAAAAAGCTCCTGCTCCGTATCCATCGTAAAATGCGTTACACCGCTTTTTTTACCGTGAACATCCGCGCCGCCCAATTCCTCAGCAGTCACTTTTTCATGCGTAACTTCTTCAACGACTTTCGGACCTGTCAAAAACATGTATGCTGTTTTTCTGACCATGAAAATAAAATCTGTAAGAGCCGGAGAATATACCGCGCCTCCTGCACAAGGACCTACAATTGCGCTTATTTGAGGGATCACTCCCGAATATAAAATATTCCTTAAAAATATACTGGTATATCCGGCCAGAGCCTCAACACCTTCCTGAATTCTTGCCCCGCCGGAATCGTTTATACCTACAACAGGAGCTCCTACTTTTGCGGCCATTTCCATGACTTTAGTGATCTTCTCACCCACAGTCTTGGATAATGTTCCGCCGAACACAGTGAAATCGAAAGAATAAACAAATACGAGTCTTCCGTCAACGGTTCCGAAACCGGTTACAACACCGTCACCGTAAAATCTTTGATTTTCCATTCCGAAATCTGTACAGGTATGGGTACGCAATTTATCAATCTCCTCAAAACTGTCATGGTCGAAAAGAAGATCGATCCTTTCTCTTGCGGTAAGTTTTCCTTTGGCATGCTGTTTTTCTATAGCTTTAATACCGCCGCCCATTTGGGCTTTTTCTGCTCTTGCCTTCAGTTTAAGTAAATCTCTTTCGTTGCTCATCGGTTGAACTCCTGACAAATCTTTTATTTTAATTCAGCAAACGCAAGCGTCTGCTGTTAAGACTTGCAAATATATTTACCCTCGTAGATTAACACAAGATTTTTTTTATACAAATTTTTTCATAAAATTA
>JAKLPX010000110.1 GCA_022013635.1 Candidatus Delongbacteria bacterium | reverse complement strand
TTACTCTCTTTTGCCGCCTTGATGGTCAGTTCGACGATTTTCGAATAATCAACCGCAAATTTAATGTCGTCAGATATTGCGGCAGCTTCGGCATCGTACTCAAATTCTATATCAATTATTATTTTCTGAGAATTTGTTCTTTCATAATCCAATGTGCCTACTACGGCTTGAATTTCAATTCCCTTAATTGTTATTTTCATTTAAGATTCTCTCCGCCGTCAACATATATTATTTCGCCGGTAATAAAATCATTATTTAATAAGAATTTCACGGTTTCGGTAATATTAAAGATATTTCCCTTTTTTCCCAATGGAATTTTTGTTTCAAGTCTTTTAACATATTCTTCATCTTCATTCCCGTTCGGAAGAATTAAACCCGGACATATACCGTTGGAGCGGATTTTCGGCGCGAACTCAACAGCCGCAAATTCAGTTAATTCAAGCAAAGCTGTTCTTGACAGGATGTACGCGGAATAAACATTCTGGTATTTTGCAGTTTTTGTATCTAAAATATTGATAATATTTCCTTCTTCGCAAAATTTCGCGAACTCTTTTATCAGGAAAAACGGAGCTCTCAGGTTGACATTTATGAGTTCGTCGAAAATATGAGGAGTCGTATTTATAATTTCCGCTCTCTTGAATGTTGAAGCGGAATTAATCAAAACATTCAGATGCGGAAATGTTGAAAAAGCGACCATTACCAGTTCATTGATAAAGCTTAAATCCTTAAGATTTCCCTTAAATATAGAGCATTCTCTGCCTAAATGTTTAATTTCGTTCTGAGTTTCTATGGCTTCGGCTTCCGAAGTGTTATAATGAATTGCAATATCGTAACCGTCTTTTGCAAGTTCAACGGCTATACCTGCGCCTATTCTCTTTGCGCCTCCTGTAATGAGAGCGGCTTTTCTTTTAATTTCGTCCATAAGATTCATTTTCCTATTAAACTTAGAAATTCTGATCTCGTTGCACTGTCGTCCCTGAAGCTTCCGAGCATACATGAAGTGGTCATGACAGAATTCTGCTTTTCCACTCCTCTCATCATCATGCAGAGATGTTGAGCCTCTATTACTACTCCGACGCCTTCCGCGGAAGTATATTTCATTACAGTTTCGGCAATCTGTCTTGCCAGATTTTCCTGAATTTGAAGTCTTCTCGAATATGCATCCGCGATTCTCGCGATTTTTGATAACCCGAGAACTTTTCCGTTCGGAATATAAGCAACATGACATTTACCGAAAAACGGAAGCAGGTGATGTTCGCACAGCGAATATAATTCGATATTTTTTACAATTACCATATCATCGTTATCGGTAGAGAATACGGCGCCGTTGATAATTTTATCAATATCTTCATTGTATCCTTTTGTTAAAAAGGAATAAGCCTCAGCCGCTCTTTTCGGGGTTTTCAATAATCCTTCTCTATCCTTATTCTCGCCCAGCATCGTAAGCGCTTTCTCAAAAAGTTCCGTAAGGTTTTCAATTTTCTTTTCTTCCATCCAATGCTTTCCCATTTATAAATTCAGGTAAATATAATGCTTTTTTTCTTATAAAACTAAAAATTATTTTCAAGAATAAAATTAATTATTATATTGTATTAAAGACCAATGATGTTTAAATTCCATACTAATCTTAAAAATGGGGATTAGAATATGAATAAAAACTTAACCGTCTCGCAATTTTTCAAAAACATTCAATCCCGTATAAGTTTAAAAATTGTTGCCGGCGATAATTTTACCGATCAAAAAAATATTGTTACCGCCGGTTTAAATAAACCCGGTCTTGCGTTAAGCGGATATTTCAAGGATTTTAATTGGAAGTGTTTACAATTATTAACGGCGACGGAAATAAGTTTCATTAACGATCAATTCCAGATAAATAATACTAAGGACATAAAAAAGCTTTGCGAATTCGGCATTCCCGCATTTATTATTCAGGGAAAGAAAAGAATTAATCCGAAATTCATTGAAGAATGTATTTTTAGAAAAATCCCCGTTTTCAGATGCCCGAAAACATCCTCTAAGCTTTATCTCGAAACAACAGAGTATCTTGACGATTTTTTCGCTCCTTCAACACAGATTCACGGCACACTTGTTGATGTTTACGGTACGGGCCTTTTAATAATGGGCAGGAGCAGTATCGGAAAAAGCGAAATAGCATTAGACCTTGTTGAGAGAGGGCACAGGCTTGTTGCGGACGATGTCGTCACAATACAAAAAAAGGGTGAAAATGTTCTGATGGGAAAGAGCGGAGGGGAATATACACAATTTATGGAAATAAGAGGTTTGGGAATACTGAATGTAAAGGAAATCTTCGGCACAAGGGCTATAAGAGTGCAGAAAAGAGTCGAGCTGGTAATTCAACTTCAGGATTGGAAAAAAGAGCTTGAGTACGAAAGACTCGGGATCGAAGACGACAACATCAAGATACTCGGAGTAGAAATACCGAGGGTCAAGCTTCCTATCTTTCCCGGAAAAAATATTACCGTTATAGCGGAAACTATAGCTTTGAATCTGCACCTGAAGGTTTACGGTTACAATGCAGCCAAAGAATTTAATAAATTTCTTATGAAAAAAATGAAAAAACAACAAAAATTATCCCGTTATTTGAATAAAGATTATGAATAAAAGAATGTTGATCGTCACGCACGGCGATTTAGGCAAAACCATTATTGAGGTTTCCGGAAAAATAATCGGCGAAATAAAAGACGAATGTTTAACATCGCTCTCGAATGAAGGACTGTCCACGCTCGAATTAGCCGATAAAATCAGGGCTGTAATTGAAAAACATCCTGATTCTTATTTTATAATCGCAACGGACTTTCCCGGAGGCAGTTGTTTTATCGCATCGAAGAAAATCGCTTCTTCCAGCATGCAGATTTCAACCGTTTCAGGACTTAATATATCCATGGTTTTATCTTTTCTGACAAAAAAAGATTTATACAGCGAATATCAGTTGACGGAAATTATAAAAACGGACGGCAACAGGGCCATTGTTTCATGATGAAAAAGATTGTTTTGATAATATATATCATTATTAACTTAATAACCTTAACGGCACAGGACTCTGCTGCAAAAGACAGCGTTGCGATAAAGAAAACCGTTTATCCGTTCAGTGCGGGTGAATATCTTCACTTCGAAGTGAACTACGGTATCATGCTTGCGGGTTATGCCACGATTGAAGTTCATGAAGATAATAATTTCAGCGGAAGAGACGCGTTCATTTTTAAAACTACGGCAAAATCAAGAAGAGCGTTTGACTGGATATTTAAAGTGAGGGACTGGACAAAATCTTATTTTGACAAAGAAAAAACTCATACTCTAAAATATGAAAAGCAGTTACGGGAAGGCAGCTACGAAGTTGATATTGATATTGACTATGACCAAACAAACCGAAAAGCCACATATTTTAGGGAACGAAAGGGCAAAAAGAATAAAAGCTCCGTCATTGACATACCCGAAAATGTTATGGATCCGCTGTCAAGCTTATTTTTCGTAAGAACTCTTGTTTTAAAGGTCGGTGATGAAATAATTATTCCGGCAACCGACAATCTTAAGGTATATGACATTAAGGTTATCGTTCATAAAATTGAAACCATCGAAGTTCCGGCGGGAAAATTCAAATGCTTCGCAGTAGAACCGGTAATGGCGGACGGCGGAGTTTTTAAAAAAGACGGTAAAATCATGGTCTGGCTTACCGCCGACAATAAAAAAATGCCCGTAAAAATGGAAACCAAAATTTATATCGGTTCAATAGTCGCCGAACTGGATTGGTTCACAATTAAATAAGATTGCACTATGCTTTTTCCAAAAAATCCATACTTGTCTCTTCTAATTTCATTTTTGCTTTTGCCGATAACTTTTATATATTTCATTGTGGTGGCTTTCAGGCATATTTTATATGATTCGGGAATAATAAAATCATTCAAGCCTAATGTTTTTACGGTTTCAATCGGAAACATAACGGTCGGAGGAACCGGTAAAACTCCCACTGTGATCAATATGGTCAATTCACTGTCCGTGAGTGGTTTGAATCCGCTGATCGTTACTAGAGGTTACGGGAGAAAAACCAAATGCAGAGTAGTCTTGAATGAAACTACTTCCGCCTCAGATTCGGGAGACGAAGCGTTGACTATTTATAGAAAAACAAAGAAATCCGTTGTCTGCGATATAAACAGATCGTCCGCTATTAAAGATATGGGAAAATATTACGACTTAATAGTCTTAGACGATGCGTTTCAGCACAGAAAAGTCAAAAAGGATCTTGATATTGTTTTAATTGACGAAAGCAGATTTTTGGGGAATCATCTGCTTTTGCCGTC
>JAKLPX010000109.1 GCA_022013635.1 Candidatus Delongbacteria bacterium | reverse complement strand
GATTTTCAATTTTTGATCTAATTACTTCAAGCATCGGGCAAGAAAGATCCAATCCCCAAATATTGAAATTTTCTTTTGCAAATGGAATTGTTAATCTGCCTGTTCCGCATCCGAGTTCTAGAATATCTCCATTCGCTTTATTTGCGTATTCAAAGTAAAAATCAATGTCGTCTTTGGCAGTGTTTCTCACATCATAGTCATAGAGATTTGCTGTTTCGATATATTTATTATTCCGCTGGTCTGTCATGATTTTCCTTATCATTTCATAATATGTAATTTTATTATTATTTCTGACTTTTTCATTCTTAGATTCTATTTTAAAACCGCTTTTAAGATAACAAGCTATTGCGGCTTTATTACTTTCCCTTACATTCAATTTAATATGAGTAAGGTTATTAAAGTAATTTATAGCTTGGAGAATTATTTCTTCAATAGCGATTTTTCCGATTCCTTTACCACGATACTCTTCGCTCCCGATTAATATGCCCATAGTTGCTAAAGAGTCCTTCTTATTTATTCTTTCAAGCCAGATAGTTCCGATTGAAACCGAAGCTTGATCAGGTTCATTTATTACTATTTTCATCCATAAGCAAGCATTCGATTCAATTCTATTTGTATCAATGAAGTGTTTAGGATAGTACCGTGACATTACCTGCACTGCTTCAAGCAATCTTATCCAAGATTTATATAAATCCAGATCGGCTTGGCATATTGGGAAGAGATCAATTTTCATTTAAGCAATTTCTTAGCTTTAATTATTATAAATGTCGGGATATGACAATCTTTGTTCGGTTTCTCTTTCTCAAACTCAAGATCAAGCTGTGGCTCAATAATTTTCTCAATCGTCATACTGAATGAGATCAGTTTATTAAGATATGTGCTTAAAGTTCTGTGATTATATACATCATTTGTTTGTATAACATGAACCTCTTTAAAATACTCTTCAATTTCAATTAATCCTTTGCCGTCGTAATCTGTTTCTTTTGTGTATTCGTTAGTACTTTTATTGAATCTGACAGGCGTAAAACAAGGATGTAAAATCGAGAATACCAGAATCCCGTTATTTTTCAAGCTCTCAATGCAAGCTTTCAAAGCGATTTCAAAGTCGGGTATATCCATAAAAACATTTATAGCAACAAAAGCATCATAATAATTCTTCCGGTGATCAAAATTACATAGATCTTCTTTGATATATTCTATGCCTAATTCATTAATTTTTTCGTATTCAATTGCGGAATTGATCATATCTGACGGTTCGAGTCCGGTAACGATCGAGCCTTTTCCGGCTAAAATTCTTGAGAAATATCCTTCACCGCAGCCAGCATCCAATATTTTCTTGCCTTTGATATCTCCAAGGCCGTCTAAAATGTTTTGATTGAGTAATTCTTTATGCCAGAAATCGCCTTCATTTTTATAGTTTTTGAAAAACTCAGCCCCGAATGTCTTAGCATTCTCTGACCAAGCTTTTATATTTTCTTTTGTATTCATATTTATTCTCTACCACCTCTCAAAGAAATTTTCCTCAACTTTTACCTCTGCATTCAGCCTACCGAATGTTTTATAAAGATAATCACTTATCGGAACTTTTGCATTATTAAAATGCTCTATCAGCCATCCGGTCAATAATAATGACGATCTTTCCAATTCCCCTTCATAGACCATTCTTCTTAACTTCTTCATTCCAAGCCATTCGCGCGTAGGAGCAAGCACATCGGCCAAGTGTAAACACCAGCTCAAATTATTTTCTCCATCTGAAGTGTAAAATGTGTGTGATCTGACCGCATTGATTACATCAGGATTGAATTCCGGGTACAGTTCATGAATAACATGAGCACCTATCGGACCGTGTAAATAAACATTGGAATACTTTTCAAACTCTTTAGAATCAATTTTAAGTTCGTTAATATATTTCATAGCCTCGGCAGCTTCAAAGTCTTTTGCAATATCATGGAACAACCCTGCAAGTTTTGCGTCTTCGACAGGCAAAATATAAATTGCAGCCAGTTTAGCCATTTCATTCATGACTCCGATCGAGTGCGTGAATGTCTTTTCTGAAACGAATGGTTTGAGTATTTTTTGGCGATCTTCAATCAATTTATTTTGCCTGTTTCAAATAATTTAAAGTGTATTTTAAATTTATCATTATTCGAAAGAAATTTAAAGTATGAATTAAATTTCATCATAATAATCCGATTATTCTTGTTATTTCGGCTACAGCGTAAAGCGGGATATTTATAAATTCTTTATCCCTGGCAAAATTTTTAGGAGACAACCTTACTATCAGCCTCGGTTTATACTTATCCTGATAACTTCTTAAACTTTTTATGTTCCCCGACAAACCGCTTTTTACTTCGACGGGATAGATATTATTCTTGTGTTCGATAATATAATCCACTTCGGCGTCGTTGTTTGAAGTCCAGTAGAAAAGTTCTTTGTTGTATTTTGCCATAAGTTCAGATGCGACATAATTCTCTATAAAAGCTCCGTTGTATTCGCTGAAAATTTCTGCCGGTTTTATAATGATATCTGAAGTAAGGTTAAGCATGGCTCCGAGCAGCCCGGTGTCAGACATATATAATTTGAATTTTAAACGATCGGAATAGCCTGCAACAGGTAATTTTGGAGTGCTTATATTGTATGCCGGGTAAATAAGCCCCGCATTCTTAAGCCATTCTATCGAATTCTCAAAAGTTGAAGCTCTTGAATTTTTTCTAACATCGCTGTATTTGAATTTTTTATTCTCTTTGGCCAGCTGGTACGGTATTGAATTCCATATTTCCGAAGTCTTTATAGCCTGCTCGCTTTCGGCATATTTAGAAAAATCTCTCTTATAAGCATCGAGTATTGAATTCTGAATGTTTCTGACCTTGGCAATGTCTCCGTTTTTGAGGTATGATTGAAGAACTTCAGGCATTCCGCCCAAATAAAGAAACAATTTATGTTTTTCGATCAGTTTATTATGCAGAGCTTCGTGAAACGGTTCCGTAGACGCGGTTTTTTCTATTTCATCGGCAAGTAGTTCATCTCCGAACGCTGAAAGATATTCGGAAAAACTCATAGGGAAGAGTGTCATAAAATCAACCTTACCGACAGGGAAACTGCTTTTTTTGCCAACGCTGACTCCCAGCAAAGAACCGGCTGCGATTAAATGATATTCCGAAGCTTCTTCGCAAAAATATTTCAGGCTTGTAATTGCTTCAGGCGATACTTGAATTTCATCGAAAAAAATTAATGTATCCGAATTTTCGATCTTTTTTCCGATGTATAAACTCAGGCTGTCTAAAATCGTTTTAGGATCAAGGCTGCCTTTAAAAAATGTTTTAAGTATAGGATCTTTTTCAAAGTTAAAATGATGAAAATTTCTATACTGATCTTTCCCGAATGCTTTGACTATATATGTTTTTCCGACCTGTCTTGCTCCCTGCAGCAAAAGAGGCTTTCTGTCCGGATTGTTTTTCCAG